>JBFJUC010000357.1:0-2597 GCA_041624875.1 Alcanivorax sp. | reverse complement strand
GGTCAGCCGGACTGGCAAGAGGTCACGGAAGCGGTAGCCGTGGCGGGCAATCTGCCGGTTGCACTGTTGCGACGGGCGTTGCGGGAGATGGCGCCGTGTCTTCAGGCGCTGCCACAACGCATGACCTTACTTGGCGTGGATGCGGATCTGGTGGCAAGGCTGCGACCGGGCATTCTGAAACTGGCTGACCAATTGGAGCGCCTGCATGGATAAGCGCTACGCCGAAATGAGCCCGGCGGAGCAGGTCGAGCGGCGTCGCGAAGTCTTGAGCCACATCCAGGCCAGGCCGGAGCTGCCGGTTGATCGGGTGGTGTCGCTGCTGCGGGGCGAGCTGCGCTTCACCTTGAGCGAATACAGTCGACTCACCGGCGTGTCCGCGCGGGTGATTCAGGATATTGAACAAGGCCGCGGCAACCCCACCCTGGGCACCGTGGAGAAATTACTCGCGCCCTTCGGGCTCAAGCTCGCGGTGGTGTCGTCCCGGGCACCACGATCCATACCGGGAGGGGAGTAGCGTATGGGTCGTTGGCGACCGAAAGGCAAGCCCGCCTCCAAGTACATCACGCCAGAGGGCTACCGGCGTCTCGTTGGTGAGCTGCAGCGGCTCTGGAAGGAAGAGCGGCCACCGATCACCAAGTCGGTGCAGGAGGCCGCCGCCCAGGGCGACCGCTCGGAGAATGCCGAGTATATTTACGGCAAGAAGCAGCTTCGCGAGATCGACCGGCGTATCCGCTTCCTGAGCAAGCGTCTGGACGGCATGACCGTGGTCGAGCGGATGCCGGACGATACCGGCAAGGTGTTCTTCGGCGCCTGGGTGGAAGTGGAGGACGACGACGGCCAGGTCGAGCGCTTCCGTCTGGTGGGCCCCGACGAGGCCGACGGCGGCCGCGGCGAGATCAGTGTCGATGCGCCGCTGGCGCGGGCCTTGCTTGGTAAGCGGGTGGATGACGAAGCCTGGGTGCGAACCCCCAATGGCGAACGCTGTCTCTACGTCAATCGAATCTGGTATTCCTGAAACCCCGGCAACGGAGCCGCCGCGCGCCCATGGCAAACGACAATCGTATCTGGTTCTTTATCCGCAAATCCCTGCTCGGCGGGCTGGTGATTCTGCTGCCTATCTCCATCATCGCGTTCTTCTTCAAGTGGATTTACGACGCCGCCACCGGGTTGATCGCGCCGTTCACCGCTTTGGTGGTGCGCTTCTTCGGGTTGCCGAAGTTCGCCGCCGACTGGGTGGTGGTGGCGGTGCTGATCGTGTTCTGCTTTCTGGTCGGCACCCTGGTGGCCACCAGCCTTGGCAGCTGGCTGTGGCAGAAACTGGAGAAGCGCGGCATGGAGCGGCTGCCGGGCTACCGCATGGTCAAGGAAGTGATCGTGCAGTTGTTCGGCGGCAGCCAGGACAGCTTGATGCGCGGCGAGGTGGCGCGGGTGTGGTTGTACGGGCGCCAGGTGCCCGCCACCGTGCTCGGGCTGATCACCTCCCGCCACGATGACGGCCACCTGTCGGTGTTCGTGCCCACCGGTCCCAACCCCACGTCCGGGTTTATCTACCATGTCCATGAGGACCTGGTGGAGCGGCGCCCGGACATTGCGGTGGAGCAAATGATGAAAACCGTGGTGTCCTGCGGTTCCGGCAGCGCCGCGTTGCTGAGCAAAGAGCAACGCTAAGCCGGCGATTCCAGGGCGGTGGTGGTGGGCCTTGTGGGAGCGGGCCCAGCCCGCGAAAGGGTGGCTTTAGCCTCCCGGCAGGATACCAGGGAGGCTGTTGGTATCCCCTTTGGAAGCTCTCTGGAATCCCGCCGGCCGGCTTTGCCGGCCTTTCGCTTGCAAGGCAAGCTCCCACCAACCTGGCTTCGTAGCGCGGCGCAGTGCTATTCGGTTTCGGCGTCTTCCAGGGTCTGCATGGCTTCTAGAAGCGCCATCTCAGCGTCTTCGTGACGGCTTTTCAGATCGCCCTGGCGGCCCAGCAGTTCATTGAGCTGGCTCTTGCGAGCGGTGTCGGTGTACAGGGTCTCGTCGCCCAAAGCAGCTTCCACTTCGCTTAATTCGCTGCCCAGCCGGTCCAGTTGTTTCTCCAGCTTTTCCACTTCTTTCTTCAGCGGGCGCAGCTGCTCGCGCAGGCGGGCGGCGTCCTGGCGGCGCTGCTTGGCGTCGTCCTTGCCGGCGGTCTTGGCATCGCCGGCCGGCGTCTTGGCGCCACGCCGGGCCTGCTGCAGCCAGCGGGCGTAATCGTCCAGGTCGCCGTCGAACGGGCGCACGCTGCCCTCGGCGACCAGCTGAAATTCATCCACCGTGGTTTCCAGCAGGTGGCGGTCGTGGGACACCAGCACCACCGCCCCCTCGAAGCTTTGCAGTGCCATGGTCAGCGCTTCGCGCATGTCCAGGTCCAGGTGGTTGGCGGGCTCGTCGAGCAGCAGCAGGCTGGGCTTCTGATGCACAATCAGCGCCAGGCCCAGCCGCGCCTTTTCGCCGCCGGAGAAGCGGCCCACCGGGTCGAACACATTGTCGCCGTGGAAGCCGAAGCGCCCCAGTTCGTTGCGCAACTGCTGCTCGCTCCAGTTGGGGTGCTGGCGGTGGAGCAGCTGATAGGGGCTTTC
>JBFJUC010000356.1:0-2598 GCA_041624875.1 Alcanivorax sp. | reverse complement strand
GGAACCTTGTCCCCTGTTGCCAAGTCTGTATTATCGCCCGAACATTATGCCAAGTCGAAACACCATGCCAAGGTTCATTGCACTATCGCTGTTATTGACCGTCCTGCTGGCCGGTTGCAGTTCCCTGCGCTTCCCGGGGGTTTATCGTATTGATATTCCCCAGGGTAACGTGGTTACCGGGGAGATGCTCGCCGATCTGCAACCGGGAATGACGCCGGAACAGGTGCGCTTCGTGCTCGGTCCGCCGACGCTGACCGACCCGTTCACGCCGGATACCTGGTTCTATCTGCTGCACTACCAGACCGGGAATGCGGAGACCGTGGAGCAGCAAATCGTGGTGTTCTTCGAAGGGGGCCAGTACAGCCATTATGACGGCGAACCCGTGGCCAATGTGCGCGAACGCACCTCCGGTCGCCGCGACCGGGAGCTGGAGCAGCGCGCCCGCGACCGCAAGGAAGACAACGTCGTGGACCCGGAACCCCTGAACGACCCGGAACCGGACCCCGGCACCCAGACCACTCCGCCGGCCACCACGGTCCCGATTCCACGCTCCTAACGCTTTTCCTGGCCGTCGTCCTTCCCGGCCCGCGCCGCGCGGGCCTTACGGGCCGCCTTGGGGTCAATCTTCAGCGGCCGGTAAATCTCCACCCTCTCCCCGTCCACCAGCACCCGCTGCGCCGGCGTCGGCTCAGCCTTGCCGAACACGCCCATCGCGGCCCGCTCCAGGTCCAACCCCTCGAAGTGCTCCGCGATACCCGACTCCCGGGCCGCCTCCAGCATGGTGGTCCCGGCGGGCACATCCAGCGCGATCAGACGCTGCTTTTCGGGCAGCGCGTAGGCCACCTCCACGTGCAGGCGGTCGCTGGCCATCAGCGCGCTTCCTGATCGAGGGAGGCGGCTTGCTCCACCGGGTCGCCATCAGTGCCGGCCTCGGCGGTGGCGTCATCCGCCGCCAGCACCGACCACAGGGAATAGACAAACAGGGCCACCACTGCCACCGGCGACACTACCCGCACCAGGGCCCGCCAGACCAGATAGAGAGGGAAGCTCTTCATCGCCAGCTCCTTGCGGGCGTGGGTTTCCTTCATCACCCAGCCGGCGAAAATGGCGATCAACAGTCCACCCAGTGGCAACATGACGCTGGTGGACAGGAACTCGATGTTGTCGAAGAAGGTGCCCACCAGGAATTCATGCTCCTTCCAGACATTGAAGGACAGCACCGAACCGACCCCCAGCAGCCAGGCCGACAAGCCCACCACCAGCGCCGCCGGCGCGCGCCGCAGGCCCCGCTCCACCAGCCAGGCCACCATCGGCTCGCCCAGGGAGATCGAGGAGCTCCAGGCCGCGCACACCACCAACACGAAAAACAGGGTGCCAAACAGCAGCCCGCCCGGCATCTGCCCGAACGCCAGCGGCAGAGTCACGAACATCATGCCCGGCCCCTGGCCCACTTCGAGACCGCCAGTGAACAGTAACGGGAACATCGCCAAGCCGGCGCCCAACGCCACCAGGGTGTCCAGCACCGCAATGGTGACCACGGAGGAGACGATCGACACCGGGCGCGAACGCCCGCTCTTGCCCTTGAGCTCGCGCGGCATGTAGGCGCCGTAGGCCATGATCGCGCCCATGCCCAGGCTGAGAGTGAAAAACGCCTGGCCCAGCGCCACGATCACCGCCTCACCGGACAACTTGGAGAAGTCGAACGCGAACAGGAAACCCACGCCTTCAGCGAAGCCCGAAGTGGTGGAGGCGTAGCCGATCAGCACCACCAGCAGCGCGAACAGGATCGGCATCAGCACGCGCACCGCGCGCTCCAGGCCCTGCTTCACGCCCAACGCCACCACACCCATGGTGATCACCATGAACAAGGTGTGCGAGCCCAGCAGCAGCCAGGGGCTGGCCAGCATGTCCTCATAATGGGCCTTGGACTGCACCGCCGTGATGCCCTGGAACACCCCCTGGGCCGCTTCCCAGACATAAATGAGCGCCCAGCTGGCCACCGCGGAATAGAAAGACAGGATCAAAAACCCCGACACCGCGCCCAGGTAACCGATGCCCGCCCAGCGGCGGGTCACCTTGCTCTGCTCCGCCAGTTTGGACATGGTGTGGATGGGGCTGAGACCACCCCGACGGCCGAGCATCACCTCCGCCACCATGATCGGAATCCCCATCAGGGCGATACAGAACAAATAGAGCACCACGAAGGCGCCGCCGCCGTACTCCCCGGTGATGTAAGGAAATCGCCAAATGTTACCCAGTCCCACGGCGGAGCCCGTGGCGGCGAGAATAAAGACCCACCGGCTGGTCCACATACCATGGACCGGCTTGTATTCCTTCTTCATCGGCAACTTACCCCTCGACGCAATTGCGCCATTGTCTTGATTTTCGGCAAGCCGCTCAAGCCGGGGTGCGTAACCACTTACCCACCGCCGGGCAGAAACAAGTGTCACGGCCCTCGCCAGGGCCGCGGCCACTCTCTATAATCGCCGCCCCATGGGCAAACCGAAAAAACAATCGTCTCCGAACGCCATTGCGCAAAACCGCAAAGCGCGTTTCGACTATCACCTGGAACAATTCTTCGAGGCCGGCCTGTCGCTG
>JBFJUC010000355.1:0-2599 GCA_041624875.1 Alcanivorax sp. | reverse complement strand
GTGAAGCGGCCGCCGGCCGGGCTGATTGACCAGGTAGCGGGCGCTGGCGGTGAGGCGGCCTTCCAGGTCGAACAGCCGCTCGCTGGTGAAGCGGATCGACTGGTTGTCGCTGTTGTAGACCCGGTTGATGCGTTGCTGGCGAAGCTGGCCATAGTGGCCGGAGACGATGCGCTCCTGGCCCAGGTCCTGCCAGCCCGCCGGCAGGCCGTAGACGGTCACGGTGAGGCGGGTGCCCGGGTCGCCGAACAGCCACTGGCGCCATCCGGCGCGGTCGCTGCTGATCTCGCCTTTGCTTTCCAGGCCGGCGAGTTCGGGCGGCGCGCCGAAGCGGTCCAGGGCCAGGGTCTGCCCGGCCAGCTGCCGCGGCAGGGAAGCGCCGTCGCTGCCCCGCAGGGTCCGGATGCTGTTTTCCGGTGCTGGGTTGGCGCAGCCGGCCAGGCTCAGCACGGCGCCGGCGAGCAGGGCGGGCAGGGTACGGCGAAAGGGCATGGTCGGGACTCTTAATCAAGGGGCGAACGAAGGTTCTTTTTTACAGTAACCGCCCCCTGACCGTCACGTGATGGTGGCGTCACTATTGCCAAATTTGTCCTGTAATGCATCCGGCGCCGTGCTAATTTTCCGGGATCAAGAGCCCGATACGCGAGGACGGGCCGGCGAGCCAAGGAGGCGATGGTGGCACAACGAAAACAATATCCGGCCATCCTGTTGTTGGTGGGGCTGGTGACCGTGCCCTTCCTGGTGGTCGCGGCGCTGTTGTTGCAATACCGCGTCGGCCTTCACGAAGGCTACCAGCGCATGCTTGATGACGTGCGGCTCTTCCGTGTCGGTCTGGCGGTCACCGCGCCCCTGGAAGAAACCCGTGATCTGGCTCCGGCCCGGGTGCACCTGGAAGTGCCCGACCTGGAAGCGCGTTTTCTGCGCGCGCGCCGCAACACCGAGGCGCGCCTGGACGAGTTCGTGCAGGCGGTGTCCGGCAGCGCCATTCCCAGCCTGCTGGACCAGGTGGTGGCGCTGCGCCGGGAATGGCGCGAGCTGAGCCCGTCCACCGGCCTCGCCGGGCGGGATGTATCCGGCCCGTTCGATAACGTGGAGCAGATCAACGGACGGCTGCACAACGCGCTGGCGGCGGTGCTGTACATGGGCGATATCGCCGTGCCCACCCGCCCCAGCCCGAATGAAGCCCTGTCCCTGCCGTTGAACGGGCTGCGCCAGCTCAGCCACGACCTGGGGGTGATCCGCGCCATCGCCGTCTATACCAGCCTTAACGGCGGCTACCTGAGCACCGTGGACCTGCGTCAGCTGGAGCGCGCCCTGGCCCGCCTGGAAGAATTGATCCCCCAGGTGGAGGGGCAGATCCAGGCGCTCGCGTCGCGCACCGACGAGGCGCGGCTGCGCCAGCAGTGGCGGACCACGCGCGCGGAACTGGAAAGCTACCTGCAATGGTCCCGGCAGACCCTGTTACTGCCGTCGCGGGTGACCGTGACCTGGCAGGAGGCACTGGCCGAGGGCGGTGAGCGCCAGCAGCGTCTGCGCGATCTCAGCGAGGCCATTACCGGCGTCGCCGTGATGCTGGTGGAGCAGGGGCGCGGCAAGAGCCTGCGCGACAGCGGGCTGATCATGGCCGGCCTGCTGGTGCTGTATCTGCTGGTGCTGGTGCTTAGCCTGGTGTTCTTTCACTTCGCCACCCGCGCCATTCGCGGCCGCGCCGAGGTGCGCGCCAAGAGCCAGTTCCTGGCGCGCATGAGCCACGAGATACGCACGCCGCTGAACGGCGTGCTGGGGCTGGCGGAGCTGCTGCGCGAAACCAACCCGTCACCGCGCCAGCAGGAATACATCGGGTTGATCGAAAACGCCGGCCGTACCCTCAATACCCTGGTCAACGACGTTTTGGATTACGCCAAGCTGGAAGCCGGCAAACTGGAACTGGAGCAGTCCCCGTTCGATCCCGCCGCCTTATTGATCGATTGCGCGCACATGTTCAGCCTGCCGGCCAGCGACAACGGTGACCTGGTGCTGGTGGACGCGGACGCGGATATCCCGGCGCAGCTGCGCGGCGACGCGCCCCGGCTGCGCCAGGTGCTCACCAATTTGCTTTCCAACGCGATCAAGTTCACCCGCCATGGCTGGATCCGGGTGGGCGCCCGCTGCCTGGAAGAGCGCGATGGGCAGGCGATGATCGAGTTCACCGTCAGCGACAGTGGTATCGGCATGACCCGCGACGAGCAGCGCCGGTTGTTCCAGAACTTCAGCCAGGCGTCCGCCTCGGTGGCGCAGCGTTTCGGCGGCACCGGCCTGGGCCTGTCGATCAGCCAGGAGCTGGTGCGTCTGATGGGCGGTGACATCGACGTGCGCAGCGCGCCGGAGCAGGGCACCACCTTCCGGTTCGTGATTCCGCTGCCGGTGCTGGAGAAAGCGGTGCCGATGCCGGAATGGACCTCGGTGCCCGCGCTGGTGTGGGACCCGGTGGGCAACCTGGGCGAACTGCTGCAGCGCGATCCGCGCTTCTCCCGGGTGCGGGTGGTGGATGACCTGGCGGCGGTGCAGCGGGCGCTGAGCGAGGACGACAGCGGTCACCTGCTGGTTAACGGCATCAGCGACG
>JBFJUC010000354.1:0-2614 GCA_041624875.1 Alcanivorax sp. | reverse complement strand
CCATGCGGCGGGCTTCGCGAACCTGTATGATTTCATGGATCGCAGTTTCCGTGTGATGAAACCGGTACCCAGCGTGGGCCGCCTTCTCGAGCGCATCGCCGCCCGTGAAGCGCGCATCATGGACCGGCTGTTCGACCGGCACCCCGCTCCCTTCAAGGACGTCCCCAATGAGTAACAACGACGACAACAAGGTTACCCACTTCGGCTATCAGCAGGTGCCGTGGCAAGAGAAGCAGCAGCGGGTGGCGGGCGTGTTCCGTTCGGTGGCGGGCAAATACGACGTCATGAACGACTTGATCTCCATGGGCAGCCACCGGGTGCTCAAGCGCATGACCCTGGAACTGGCCGGCGTGCGCCCGGGCCAGCGGGTACTGGATCTGGCCGGCGGCACCGGCGACCTGGCGATCAAGTTTTCCCGCCTGGTGGGCGACACCGGCCAGGTGGTGCTGGCTGACATTAACGACGCCATGCTGTCGGTGGGCCGCGACCGTCTGATCGACGCCGGCTGCGGCCACAATACCCAGGTCGCGCAGGTCAACGGCGAATGCCTGCCGTTCGAGAACAACAGCTTTAACTGCATTACCATCGCCTTCGGCCTGCGCAACATCACCGACAAGGACGCCGCCCTGCGCTCCATGCTGCGCGTGCTCAAGCCCGGCGGTCGTCTGCTGGTACTGGAGTTCTCCCACCCGGTGCACAAGCCGCTCTCCAAGCTTTACGACCTCTACTCCTTCGCGGTCTGGCCGCGATTGGGCAAGATGGTGGTCAACGATTCCGAAAGCTACCGCTATCTCGCCGAATCGATCCGCATGCACCCGGACCAGGACACCCTGAAAGGCATGATGGACGAGGCCGGCTTCCAGCGTAGTGAGTACTTCAACATGCTCGGCGGCATCGTCGCCCTGCATCGGGGGTTCAAGGTCTGATGCGCGAACCCGGTCTTATTTCCACCACCGCCATCGCCAGCGCGGAGCGCGCCATCAACGCCGCGCTGCGCTCCGACCCGGCCAGCGCCGCGCGGCTCAGCCGCCACGCCGGACGTCTGCTGGCGGTGCATCTGACGCTGCCGCCGCTGCGCCTGTATGCACTGATCGTCGAGGAAGGGGTGGAACTCTACCTGCGCAGCGACGCCGAGCCGGACGTTAGCGTCACCGGCAACCCGGTGGACCTGGCCGCCCTGCTGCTCGACTGGCGCCGCCAGCCCAATGTGATCGGCGGCGCCCTGCGCGTGGAGGGCAACCGCGAATTGCTGCAGGACGTGCGCGACCTGGCCGCCGACCTGGATCTGGACTGGGGCGCCCTGCTCGAACCGGTAATCGGCGGCGAGATGGCCCAGCAACTGCACCAGGGCGCCCGGCGCCTGTTCGGCTGGGCCCGCCAGGCGTTCGACCGCCTCGGCGATCAGATGGGTGACTACATCGGCGGCGAGTCCGGCTTGCTGGCGCTGCGCCGCGACGTCTACGAGTTCTACCAGGACGTGGACGAACTGCGCGGCGACATGGACCGCTTGGACGCCCGGGTTCAACGCCTGAAAGGGAGTCCGCGTTCCTGATGCCGCCAATCAGCCGCCTGCTGGTGGTCGCCCATGTGGCGTGCCGCTACCGCCTTGTATCCCTGCTGCCACCTCACCCGGCCCGCCCCTTACTGGTGTTGCTGCAATACCTGATGCCCTCCAGCTGGCTGGGCACCGGCAAGCTCAGCGAAGGCGAGCGCCTGAAGCTGGCGCTGGAGCGCCTGGGCCCGATTTTCATCAAGTTCGGCCAGTTGATGGCCACCCGCCGGGACATGCTGCCGCCGGAATGGACCGAGGCCCTGGCCCACCTGCAGGACCGGGTAGCGCCGTTCGACGGCGCCCAGGCCCGGCGGCTGGTGGAGGCCAGCCTGCCGCGCCCCCTCGACGACATCTTCGCGCACTTCGACGACACGCCGCTGGCCTCCGCCTCGGTGGCCCAGGTGCACCCCGCCACCCTGCTCGACGGCGGCCAGGTGGTGGTCAAGGTACTGCGCCCGGGCGTCGAACAGCGCGTGGAACGGGACCTCAAGGTGATGGGGTTCGGCGCCCGGCTGCTGGAAGCGCTGTGGGCGGACTCGCGCTACTTCCACCCGCGCAAGGTGGTGCACGATTATCAAACCGTGATCCGCGCAGAGCTGGATCTGGAGCGCGAGGCCAGCAACAGCGAAGCCATGCGCCGCCACTTCCTGTTCAGCCCACTGCTGTACATTCCCGCCGTGCACCTGGCGCTGTCGTCCCGGCGGGTGATGGTGTCGGACCGCATCCACGGCATTCCGGTCAACGACATCGAGGCAATCCGCGCCGCCGGCATCGACCCGCGCGTGCTCGCCGAGCGCGGCGTGGAAATCTTCTTCGCCCAGGTGTTCCGGCATAACTTCTTCCACGCCGACATGCACCCGGGCAACATCTTCGTCAACCCGGAACACCCGCAATCGCCGCAATACATGGCGGTGGACTGCGCCATCGCCGGGCGCCTCTCCAAGCAGGACCTGAACGTGCTGGGCCGCATGGTGCTGGCCGTGATGCGCGAGGATTACAGCGCCCTGGTGGATGCGGTGATCCGCGCCGGCTGGAATACCGCCCCCATCGACCGCCCCCGCT
>JBFJUC010000353.1:0-2618 GCA_041624875.1 Alcanivorax sp. | reverse complement strand
TCACTGTACCGTCAGCGCATTAAAGAACGGTTACAGGCTCGCGACGCCGTGATGGTGGCCCACTATTACACCGACCCCGAGATCCAGGCGCTCGCCGAGGAAACCGGCGGCTGCGTGGCCGACTCCCTGGAAATGGCCCGCTTCGGCCGCGACCACCCGGCCAGTACTCTGATCGTGGCCGGCGTGCGCTTCATGGGCGAGACCGCCAAGATTCTGAGCCCGGAGAAACGGGTCTTCATGCCGACCCTGGAAGCCACCTGTTCCCTGGATATCGGCTGTCCGGAGGATGAATTCGCGGCGTTCTGCGATCAGCATCCGGACCGCACCGTGGTGGTCTACGCCAATACCTCGGCGGCGGTGAAGGCGCGCGCTGACTGGGTGGTGACGTCCTCCATCGCGGTGGAGCTGATCGAATACCTGGATCAGCGCAACGAGAAAATCCTGTGGGCGCCGGACAAACACCTGGGCAATTATGTGCGCAGCAAAACCGGCGCCGACGTGCTGTGCTGGGACGGCGCCTGCATTGTCCATGAAGAGTTCAAGGCCCAGGGTCTGGAAGACCTGAAGGCCGCCTACCCCGGCGCGGCGGTGCTGGTGCACCCGGAATCCCCGGCGTCGGTGGTGGAGATGGCGGATGTGGTCGGTTCCACGTCCCAGCTGATCAAGGCCGCCCAGGACATGGACAACCAGACCTTTATCGTCGCCACCGACAAGGGCATCTTCTACAAGATGCAGCAGCTGGCGCCGCACAAGACCTTCGTGGAAGCGCCCACCGCCGGCAGCGGCGCGGCCTGCCGCAGCTGTGCGCATTGTCCCTGGATGGCCATGAACGGCCTGGAAAACACCTTGGCGGTGCTGGAAGACGACAACGGCTGCGGCCAGGAAATCTTCGTCGACCCGACACTGGCGGCCCAGGCCATGAAACCGCTGGACCGCATGCTTGAGTTCGGCGCCCGCCTCAAGCCCTGAGTCGCCAGGGCGCCGGTCCTGGCGCCCCTAGAATTCCTCCGATGACAGCCGTTCCATTTCGCCCATGCGCGCATTCAGTTTGCTGCGCAGGGCGAACTGGCCGTCGGCCTCGTCCAGGGCGAAACGCATCTGCCGCAGAGCGGCCTGGTCCTGACCGCTGAGGAACAGCACCTCCGCCCGGGCCCGGTGGGCGCGGGCGTTCTGGTCGCTGTTGCCCCAGGCGTCGGCGGCCAGCGACCACAGCATCGGATCGTTGGGGCGCTGCAACAACAACGGTTCCAGCAGCGGCGCCGCCTGCTCCGGTTGTTTGCTCAACAGGTAGGCACGGGCGGTCATCACCGAAGCGGCGTAGTCCTTGGGATTGATGGCCAGCACGTCCTTGCCCTGTTCAATGACGGCGGGGTAGCGCCCTTGATCCAGGTCCACTTCCATCAGACCCAGTTGAAACCAGATTTGGTCCGGGTGCGTCTCCACCAGCTCGGTGAGCGTGCGGCGCGCCGCGTCGTAATGATCCTGTTTCAGGTCGGTGAGCGCGAGCCCGTAGCGCGCGGCCTGCTTCTGGATCCCGTTGCCGCTCTCCAGGCGCCGTCCGAAATAGTCCCGGGCGCGTTCCTGGCCGTCGAAATAACGGGCCTGGATGCGTGCCCGCACCAGGTCGAAGGACGGTGAAGGATTCTCCGGCGGCGCGCTCAGCGAGCGCGCCCGCGCCCGGGAATCCGCGACCCGCTCGGCGGTAAGCGGGTGGGTGAGCAAAAACTCCGGCGGGTCGCCGGAATAGCGTTGCTGTTCGAGCATGCGTTCGAAGAAGCGCGGCATGGCGGTGGGATCCATGCCGGCGGCGGCGAGAATCTGCATCCCCACCCGGTCCGCCTCGTATTCGTTATGGCGGGAGTAGGCCAGTTGCGCTTGGATCGACGCCGCCTGGGTGGCGGCGATGCCCGCCATGCCGGCGTCGCCGCTACCGGCGATGGCCAGGGCGATGCTCGCCAGCATGGCGGCCAGCACCGCCGGGCCGCGCCGCTTGGAGTCCATATAGCGGCGGGTGAAGTGGCGCTGGCTGACGTGGGCGATTTCGTGGGCGACCACACTGGCCACCTCGTCTTCGCTGGCGGCGTTCAGAAACAGGCCGGCATTGAGGCCGATCACCCCGCCGGGGACCGCGAAGGCGTTGATGGCGGCGCTGTTGATCACCACGATGGCGAGGTCGGGTTCGTTCAGCTCACTGAAGGACGCCAGCCGGTAGACCAGGTGTTCCACGTACTCCTGGACCAGCGGGTCTTCCATGATCGGTGTCTGGCCACGAAGATCGCGTAACCAGCCGCGCCCGAGCCGGTATTCCTGCTCGGCGGAAATAATCGCAACGGTGGGATCGCCGAGCTCCGGCAGATCCTGTTGTTGGGCCTGGCCCAGGCCCGCGCCCAGGCAGAGCAAGGCCACCAGTGCGATCCGCATTTTTCGTGTCACCATGATTCTGTCGCGACGAGGTGTCTCTGATAATGCTGTCATGTGCCCTATAATGACCGCCCCTGCGAACGGATCACACCATGGCTATCAAATATCTGGATGCCCGCGGTCTGAATTGCCCGCTGCCTTTGCTCAAGACCCGGCAGGCGCTGCGTGCCCTGCAGGCCGGTGCCTTGCTGGAGGTG
>JBFJUC010000352.1:0-2642 GCA_041624875.1 Alcanivorax sp. | reverse complement strand
TGGCGCGGGCCACTTCCTGGTCCAGTTCCGCGTCCAGGGTTTTCAGGGTTTCCGCCACCTTGGCCTTGGCGGCGTCCACGTCCATGCCGGACTTGATCAGCTCGCCCACTTCCTTGGAGGCTTTCTTGCGCCGCGCCTGCAGGTCCTGGGAGCGCATGTCCGCGTCCTTACGCCGGGCGTCGAGGCTTTCGAAGCCGGCCAGATCCAGGTCATAGCCCCGCTTTTTGAGGGCTTCGCGAATGGCGTCGCCGTCCTGGCGCAGCGCACGGATATCAAGCATGGTCGATCCCCTTGGGAATAAATCGGTGGTTCATCTCGCTGGCCAGCGGCCAGGGCTGCAAAGCTTAGCAAAATCCAAAGCCGCAAGCTTGTGGGAGCAAGCTTGGGAGCGAACTTGTGGGAGCGGGCCCCGCCCGCGAAAGGCCGGCAAAGCCGGCCGGCAGGATACCAGAGGCTTCTCTAACGATGGCACCAACAACGCCTCTGGGATCCTGCCGGGAGCGTTGCTCCCTTTCGCGGGCAAGGCCCGCTCCCACCGCCTTGCCCTAGTCGTCGTAACGCTTCCAACTGCTTTCGGCGTTCTTGCGACGCAGGGTGCGCAGCTTCTCGGCGATGCGGATTTCCAGGCCCCGCTCCACCGGCTCGTAGAGGCGGGTATCGCGCAGCTCCACGGGAAAATAGTTCTCGCCGTCGACGAAGGCGTCCGGGAAATCGTGGGCGTAATGGTACTCGGCGCCGTAGCCTTCGTTTTTCATCAGCTTGGTGGGCGCGTTACGCAGGTGCAGCGGCACGTCGTTGCTGGGGTTGCCGGCCACCAGGGCGCGCGCCGCGTTGTAGGCGCTATAGACCGCGTTACTCTTTGGTGCCACCGCCACATAGGCAATCGCCTGCGCCACCGCCAGCTCGCCCTCCGGGCTGCCCAGGCGTTCCTGCACATCCCAGGCGTTAAGACAGAGGGTGAGCGCGCGGGGGTCGGCGTTGCCGATCTCTTCGCTGGCCATGCGCACCACCCGCCGGGCGATGTACAGCGGGTCGCAGCCGCCGTCGAGCATGCGCGCGAACCAATACAGCGCCGCGTCCGGGTCGGAGCCGCGCACCGCCTTGTGCAGCGCGCTGATCTGATCGTAGAAAACGTCGCCGCCCTTATCGAAGCGACGCACCGCGTCGCGCAGCACCTCTTCCATCAAAGGCCGGTCGATGCGCGGGCGCTCCCCGTCGGTGAGATCCAGCGCGATCTCCAGCATATTCAGCAGCCGGCGGGCGTCGCCGTCGGCGTAGCCGAGCAGCAGGTCGCGGGCGCCGTCCTCGATCACCGTGTCCGCCAGTTCCGGCTCCGCCAGGGCGCGGCTCAGCAGGCCGTCCAGGTCGGCCCGTTCCAGGCCGCGCAAACGATACACTCGGGCCCGGGACAACAGCGCGTTATTCAATTCGAAGGACGGGTTTTCCGTGGTGGCGCCGATGAAGATCACCGTGCCCTCCTCCACGTGCGGCAAAAAGGCGTCCTGCTGGGCCTTATTGAAACGGTGTACCTCGTCCACGAACAGCACCGTGCGCCGGCCCTGCCCCAGGCGGGCCTTGGCCTGATCCACGGCGGCGCGGATATCCTTGACCCCGGACAGCACCGCCGACAACGTGATGAACTCGGCGTCCACCGAGCGGGCCAGAATCAACGCCAGCGTGGTTTTTCCGGTGCCCGGCGGGCCCCACAGGATCATTGAGTGCAACTGGCCGCGGTCGCTGGCCTGGCGCAGGGGCTTGCCGGCGCCCACCAGGTGTTTCTGGCCAACGTACTCGTCCAGATCGGCGGGACGCAGCCGCGCCGCCAACGGCTGGGCGGCGGCGCGGTTGTCGGTTTCGAACAGGTCGTTCATTGCTGGCGGATAATATCGGTGCCTTCCGGCGGCTGGAAGTCGAAGCGACCCGGGGACGGCGCCTTGTTGAGGGTGAGATCGCGGAAATCAATGATGGTCTTCTGGCCCAGGGCGTCTTCCAGACGCATGGACACCGGGCGCTGCCCGTCGAAGGTCACATCCAGGGTTTCGAACAGCGGGTCGCTGCTACGCGGCTTCAGACGGTAGGTGATATTGTCGCCGTTGCGGTCCTTTTCTTCGACGCGGAACGCCTTGCCCACCGCCGACGGGTCCCCGCCGAACAACAGCGCCGGGGTCTCGCTGAGGTTTTCGTTGAGCGGCCGTACTACCACCTGCTCCAGATCGGCGTCGTACACCCAGACCGTGTCACCGTCGGATACCGCCAGCTGCGCGTAAGGGCGCTGGGTATTCCAGTAGAAGCGGTTGCCGCGGGCCACTTCCAGGGTGCCGGAGGCTTCCTGGGCCCGGCGCCCGTCCTGGTCGAGCACGGTCTGCTCGAAACCGCCGCGCAGGCTCTCCAGCCCCTGCAGCTTGGCGACCAGATCCTCGGCGGCGTCGGCCAGGGCCAGGGAGGGCAGCAGTGTTACCAACATCAAAAGCTTGTACATAGGGGTTCCTTGTCAGACCGGCGGCGGCGCGATGACTTCGCGCTGGCCATTGTGCCCGGCTTCGGACACCACACCGGCCATTTCCATGGCTTCCACCAGGCGGGCCGCCCGGTTGTAGCCGATCTTGAGTTTACGTTGCACCGAAGAGATGGAAGCGCGGCGG
>JBFJUC010000351.1:0-2648 GCA_041624875.1 Alcanivorax sp. | reverse complement strand
AGCCGATGATCACGCCCAGGCTCGGGTCGTCGAACCAGAGCGCGGCGGTGACGCCGATCACCGACGCCCAGAGCAGGCCGTTGAATGCGCCCACCGCCAGTTCCTTGGTCAGCAGGTAGCGGGTGTTGCCCGCCTGCACCTGCCCCAGCGCCATGGCGCGGATCACCAGGGTCAGGGTCTGGCTGCCGGCGATGCCGCCCATGCTGGCGACGATCGGCATCAGCACCGCCAGGGCCACCACCTTCTCCAAAGTGTCTTCGAACAGGCTGATCACCGCCGAGGCGGCCAGGGCGGTGAGCAGATTGATGCCCAGCCACAGGGCCCGGCGGCGCACGGTGTGCCAGACCGAGCCGAAGGTGTCCTCGTCTTCGTCCAGGCCGGCCATGCCCATCAGGGAATGCTCGGCTTCTTCCATGATCACGTCGACCACATCATCAATGGTGATCCGGCCCACCAGCATGCCGTCGTCGTCGACCACCGGGGCGGTCACCAGGTCGAGGCGTTCGAACAGCTTGGCCACTTCGTGGGCGTCCTGGGTGGCGGGGATCGCTTCCACATCGGTGATCATCGCTTCGCGCACCGAGGTGCCCGGGTCGGAAATCAAGACCCGGGTCAGCGGTAGCACGCCGACGAACTGGTTCTTGCGGTTCACCACCAGCAGGTTATCGGTGGTCTTGGGGATGTCGCCCAGGCGCCGCAGATAGCGCTGCACCACACTAAAGGTGATTTCCGGACGCACCGTGATCACGTCCGTGTTCATCAGACCGCCGGCGGTGTCCTCCGGGTAGCTCATCACCTGTTCCAGGCGTTCCCGGTTCTGGGCGTCGAGGCCGGCCAGCACCTGGCTGGTGACCTGTTCCGGCAGCTCCTGGAGCAGGTCGGCCAGATCGTCCGTGTCCAGATCCTCGATCAGCCCCACCAGTTCCTCGGTGGGCAGATCGCGCAGCAATTCCACCCGCACTTCTTCACCCAGGTACTGAAGCACCTCGGTTTCCTGCTCCTGGCTGAGCAGCTGCCAGAGGATCTCGCGCTCGCGCGGCGGCGAAGACTCAAGGAGGTGGGCGGCTTCCGCGCCCGGCAGGTTGTTCAACACCTGACGGACTTCGGACAGCGCGCCGCTGGCCAGAGCCCGGTTGACGGTTTTCAGGTTGCGGCGGTGGCGGGTTTGTTCTGCGGTCATGGTTCCCTCCTTAAGCGCGCTAGTTTACACCAGGGCGCATTACGGAAGGATCAAAGCCTGAAAAACGGCGGGCGTTCGGTTGTGGGGGCGGCGATTCAGGCCAGCTTTATTCGCCTTCGTCGAATTTGCGGTGGAACAGGTCGGTGAGTTCGTCCATGGCGGGTTGTTCGTCCTCGCCGTCCACGCACACACGCAGCGTGGTGCCTTTGGCGGCCCCCAGCGTCAACAGCCCCATGATGCTTTTGGCGTCGATGCGGCGTTCCCCATGGATCACCTGAATGCTGCAGCTGTAGCGCGAAGCCACGCTGACCACCTTGGCGGCGGCGCGTGCGTGCAGGCCCAGCTTGTTGGTGATGGCCAGGTCCTGTTCAATCATCCATCCAGCTCCCGGTGGCGGACATGCAAGGGCACGCCCTGATTACGCAGCCGGTGGGCCAGCTGCTCGGTGATATAGACCGAACGGTGGCGGCCGCCGGTGCAGCCCACCGCCACCGTCACATAGCTGCGGTCGTTGGCCGCGTAGGTGGGCAGCCAGCGGTGCAGAAAGTTGAAAATATCTTCCAGCATCAGGTCGCTTTCCGGGTGCCCCCGCAGGAATTCGGCGATGCGCTCGTCGCGGCCGGTCAGTGGCCGCAGCTCGCTGTGCCAGTGGGGGTTGGGCAGGGCGCGCACGTCGAATACCAGGTCGGCGTCGCGGGGCAGACCGTTCTTAAAGCCGAAGGATTCGATCAGCAGCGATAGATTGACGTCGCGGCGGGCCACCCGTTGCCGGATCAGATTGCGCAGCGTGTGTACATCCAGGCTGCTGGTGTCGATCACCAGATCGGCAAGCATGCGGATGTCCGCCAACAGGCGCGCTTCGTATTCAATCGCGTCGGCCAGGGTGCGGTCGTCGTCGCTGAGCGGGTGGCGGCGGCGGGTGGCGCTGAAGCGTTCCAGCAGGGTGCCCGGGTCGGCGTCGAGGAAGATCACCTCGGTTTCCACCTGCTGGTTTTTCAGCGCTTTGATGATGCTTTTGAACGCCAGCAGCTGGCGTGGCAGGTTGCGCGCGTCCACGCCCACCGCCACCCGTTCCGGGGCGTGTTCCTCGGTGTCGAGCTGTTCGGTAAGGGTGGGCAACAGCCCCAGGGGCAGGTTGTCCACGCAATAGTAACCGTGGTCCTCCAGGGCCTGCAGGGCGGTGGTTTTACCCGACCCGGAGCGGCCGCTGAGAATGGTGAGCTTCATAAAGGGGTAACCGGTAAGGGCTAGGACGCGAGACGCAGTTCCGCTTCCGATTCCACCGCCACCTGGAACAACTGCTCGTTGCTGTGGGCCCGTCGCAGGTCGCTGCGGTAGTCATCGTCGTTGAACAGGCTGGCCAGGTGGCTGAGTGTCTTGAGGTGCTGCTCCGGGTTCTGCTCCGGCACCAGCAGCACGAACACCAGATCCACCGGGCGCCCGTCGACGGCGTCGAAGTCGACCGCGT
>JBFJUC010000350.1:0-2694 GCA_041624875.1 Alcanivorax sp. | reverse complement strand
GGCCAGCAGGGCATGGCGCGCCGGGAAATGGCGGTGCTGTACCGCTCCAACGCCCAGTCCCGGGTGTTGGAAGAGGCCTTTCTGCAGGCCGGTATTCCCTACCGCATCTACGGCGGCCAGCGCTTCTTCGAACGCGCCGAGATCAAGAACGCGCTGGCTTACCTGCGCCTGCTCAACAACCGCCGGGCGGACGCCGCCTTCGAGCGGGTGGTCAACACGCCGACCCGGGGCATCGGCGCCAAGACGCTGGAAATCCTCCGTGATCTGGCCCGCCAGCGCGGCGTGCCCCTGTGGGACGCGGCGGCGGCGCTGATCAACGAGCAGTTGCTCACGGCCCGTGCCGGCAACGCCTTGCTCGCCTTCCTTAAGCTGGTGGACAAGCTGGCCGAGGAAACCAAGACACTGGGCCTGGCGGAAACCGCTGAGCATGTGATCGCCGCCAGTGGCCTGCTCGATTACCACGGCCAGGACAAGGGCGAAAAAGCCCAGCAACGCCTGGATAACCTGCGCGAGCTGGTGTCCGCCACGCGTCAGTTCGGCGATGAAGAGGGCGAGGAAGATCCGCTCAGCGCCTTCCTGGACCACGCCGCCCTGGAATCCGGCGAAGGGCAGGCTGACGCCCACGAAGACGCGGTGCAGATGATGACCCTGCACTCCGCCAAGGGGCTGGAATTTCCGGTGGTGTTCATCACCGGCCTGGAAGAGGGTCTGTTCCCGCACCAGATGTCCTCGGACGACCCGGTGCGTCTCGCCGAGGAGCGCCGGCTCTGTTACGTGGGGCTGACGCGGGCAATGCGCGAGCTCTACCTGACCCACGCGGAAAGCCGGCGCCTGTACGGTAACGAAACGCTCAACCCGCCCAGCCGCTTTCTGCGTGAGATCCCCGCCGAGCTGGTGGAAGAGGTGCGTGCCCGGGCCGGCTTCAGCCGGCCGCTGGGCGGCGGTGGCGGGGGGCCGCGCCAACAGGACGCCAATGGTATTGTATTGGGCGCGCGCGTCATGCACCCGAAATTCGGTGAAGGCACGGTGCTGCACTTCGAGGGCCAGGGCCCCAACGCGCGGCTGCAAATCAACTTCGACGGCGTCGGCACCAAATGGCTGGTCAGCCAGTACGCCCGCCTCGATGTGATCTAGGGCCGCAGGGCCCACTAACAACAAAACGAACGGGAGAGTTTCATGGATCGTCGTAAATTCGTCTCCGCGCTGGGCCTCGGCCTGGGCGCCGCGGCGCTGGCCGGCTGCGGCCAGAACGAAAGCGAGAACAAGCCGGCCGCCGGCAGCGACAGCACCCCGGCCAAAGCCGCCGACAAGGAAATGCGGGAGTGGAAACTGGTTACCGCCTGGCCGAAGAATTACCCGGGCCTGGGCACCGGTGCCAACCGCTTCGCCGAGCGTGTCACCGCCATGTCCGGCGGCCGCCTGACCATCAAGGTGCACGGCGCCGGCGAACTGGTCCCGGCCATGGGTGTGTTCGACGCGGTGCGTGACGGCAGCGCCGAGATGGGCCACTCCGCCTCCTACTACTGGAAAGGCAAGCACCCGGCCACGCCGTTCTTCACCGCGGTGCCGTTTGGCCTGACCGCTCAGGAACTCAACAGTTGGGTCAACTTCGGCGGCGGCCAGGAATTGTGGGACGAGCTGTATGGCGAGTTCGGCATTAAGCCCCTGCCGTGCGGCAACAGCGGCACCCAGATGGCCGGCTGGTTCCGCAAGGAGATCAACAGCCTTGAGGACATCAAAGGGCTTAAGATCCGCGCCCCGGGCCTGGCCGGCGAAGTGATGCAGCGCATCGGCGCCACGCCGGTACAGATGCCCGGCGGCGAGGTGTTCACCTCAATGCAGACCGGCGCTCTGGACGCGGCTGACTGGGTGGGCCCTTACAACGATCTCACCTTCGGCCTGCACAAGGTGGCCAAGTATTATTACTACCCCGGTTGGCAGGAGCCCGGCGCCATGCTGGAGCTGATGATCAACAAGGAAAAGTGGGACGCGCTGCCGGAGGATCTGCAGGCGATCGTCAAGAGTGCCGCCGAAGCGGAAAACCAGCACATCTACGACGAGTTCACCGCGCGTAACGCGGAAGCGCTCAAGCAATTGGTGGATGAGCACGGCGTGCAACTGCGCCGGCTGCCCGACGAAGTGCTGGAAGCGCTGTACAAAACCAGCCAGGAAGCGGTGGAGGATCTGGTCGCCGGCAACGAGCAGGCGCGTCGTATCTACGAGTCCTACCGCGGTTTCCGGGATTCGGTGATGCCCTACATTTCGGTCGCCGAGCAGTCCGCTCTCAACGTCCGTTCCATGGTCATGGACCAGAAGGCGCCCTAAGGCGCCCTCTGGCGTTCAGTCCCGGGGCACCGAGCGGGTGCGACCGTTCTCGTCGATGGCGACGAACGTGAACTGCCCCTCGGTGACCTTCGCCAGGCCGCCTTCATCCTCAACGATCCACACTTCCACCAGGATCTGCATGGAGCTGCGGCCGATGTCCTGCATCCGCGTGTAGCAGCTCACCACCGCGCCCACCGGCACCGGCCGCAGGAACGCCATGGAATCGATCGCCACCGTGGCCACCCGGCCCTTGGCCCGCGCCCGTGCGGTCACCGCGCCGGCCAAATCCATCTGCGACACCAGCCAGCCGCCGAAAATATCCCCGTTCCAGTTGGCGTTCTCGGGCATGGCGATGGTTTGCAGGGCCAG
>JBFJUC010000349.1:0-2694 GCA_041624875.1 Alcanivorax sp. | reverse complement strand
CGGCGGCCGGCGCCGGTGACGGGGCCTGTGCCTGGGCCGGACGCGCCGCCGGTGCCGGGGCCTGCCGGGCGTAGCGCTTGAGCATCGGCCGCAGCACCAGCAGGAACAGCAGCAGCGCGGCCAGGCCCACCAGCAACCAACGGCCCATGGAGAACAGGAAGTCCTGCCAGAACGGGTCCTGCCACCAGGCGCGCTGTTGGTCCTCGGGTTCCACCCGGGTGAAGGGGCTGTTGACCACTTCCAGGCCGTCGCCGCGCTCCGCGGAGAAGCCCATCGCCTGGCGGGCCAGTTGATTGATGCGCGTCAGTTGTTCCTCGCTGAGCGGCTCCGCCGTCGGTTGGCCGTTGTCGTCGACGCCCTGGCGGTAGTCCACCACCACCGCCACGGACAGCCGTTCCACCTGGCCGCGCTCGTGCTGAACATGGGTGATGTTGCGGTCCACCTCGTAATTGATCACGTCTTCGTGGTTGAGGCGTTTGGTGGCGTTGTCGTCGTCCTGGGTGTTTTCACCGTCCTGCTGATCGTCACCTTGCTGCACCGGTGAGGCCGCCGTGCCGGGGGGCGTATTGGTCAGCGCGCCGGGCACGCCTTGGGCGAGATCCTCGCCGCCGCTGTAGACCGCCCGGGTCTGGCTGCTGCGCACCGCCGCCGGGTTGCCGCCCTGGTTGGGCCCGTAGCGTTCGTTGGTTTCCTCGCGACGGGCGAAATTCACTTCCGCGGTGACCTGGGCGCGTACGTTCTCGGCGCCCAGAATCGGTGCCAGAATGCTTTCGATGCGCTGGCGGTAGACGCGCTCCACTTCGCGCACGTATTCCAGCTGGGTGCCGTCCAGGCCGCCGCCGCTGCCGGACGGGCGCGACAACAGGCGGCCGGCCTGATCCACCACGGTGACGTCTTCCAGGGCCAGCTCGGGCACGCTGCTGGACACCATGTGCACGATGGCATCGACCTGACCGTCACCCAGTGCGCGGCCCGCTTCCAGGGTCAGCACCACGGACGCCTTGGCGGGCTCGCGGTCGCGGATAAACACCGACGGCTTGGCCATGGCCAGATGCACCCGGGCCCGCGATACCGGGCCGAGTGCTTCGATGGAGCTGGCCAGCTCGCCCTGTAAACCACGCTGAAAATTCACCTGCTCGGCGAACTGGCTGATCCCGAACGCCTGCTCGTCCATGATCTGAAAGCCCACGTTGCCGCCTTCCGGCAGCCCCTGCTCGGCAAGCTGCAGACGCAGTTTGTGCACCTGATCGCCGGGCACCATCAGGGCGCGACCGCCCTGGCTGAATTGGTAGGGCACCGCGCGGCTTTCCAGTTCACTGATGATGCGGCCGCCGTCGGCTTCGCTGAGGTTGCTGTAGAGCACGCGGTATTCCGGTGCGCTGGCCCACATCAGCATGGCGGCGACCAGGGCGATCACCGCCGCCCCGGCCACCAGCAACGGCACCAGCGGGTTGGCACGCAGACGCGCCAGCATCTGCTCGATGCCGTTGTTGTCCGGGCGGGTCTCGCCGTTGCTCATGCGGGCCCCCCGGGGAGACGGGAATAGTGTTGAAAAGGCATTGCTGCTTTCCGGTGGTATTGCGACGCATGCCATTATGAGCAGCGCCGGAACACACAAAGGAAAGAAAAGCCCGCCTTTTTGCCGTCATTTGACCGCTTGGGTCATGGCGGGGGCTGGTAATCTTGCGGTTCAGATAACGGGTAACCCAGAGCCAGACGTTATGAGCATACCGACCATCAATCCGGCCATGCAGGCCGCGCTCAACCAGATGCAGGACCTGGCCGGGCAGGCGGCGGGCGCCGCCGTGCCGCGCGCCGACGGGCAAAACCTGGACACCACCGTGGGCACCGGCGGTTTCGCCGATGCCCTGCAATCCAGCCTGGAGCGGGTCAACCAGATGCAGGCGGAATCCGGCGCCAAAGCCAAGGCGTTTCAGGCCGGCGAGCCCGGTGTGTCGCTGCACGACACCATGATCACCGGGCAGAAAGCCAGCATCGCGTTCGAGATGACGGTGCAGACGCGTAACCGGCTGGTGTCCGCCTATAAAGACATAATGAATATGCAAGTCTAGAAAGAGCAGTTAACAGTTGATAGCTGAAAGAGCGGGCCGTGCCGGGGGCGCGGGCCGGGGCTAGGCTTCGAGGTTGAGGAGGCGGCCCTTCATTTCTTCTAGGCGTTGGGCGGCGTTTAGGGCCTCTTCCGGGGGGATCTGGCGGATCAGCTCGCCGTTTTCCCGGTCGATCAGGCGGATGACGGTGCGCCCGGAATCCTCGCTCAGTTGAAACTCCACGCCGTAGCGGCGCAGCACTTCGTTGATTTGCTGGATCGGTTTGACCAGCGCCTCCCGTTGCACCATGCGACCTTCCGAATCGCTGTCCTGCACCGCGCCGCCGGCGGCGGGCAGCTGTGCCAGCACCTTTTCCACCCGCTGACGCGCGGCCTGGTAGGAGAACTGCGAAGGCAGCGATGAAACGCTGTTGTTATCCACGGGCGTGGTCATGGGCGGGCCTCTTAGCCGATAGTTATAAAAAAGGCCCCTTGTGGGGGCCTTCGGTTGTCCCAAGCGGGGCGCTGGGCGCCCCTATTGGTTTGGCGGTTAGCCGAGCAGGGACAGGACGCTCTGCGGTACCTGGTTGGCCTGGGCCAGTACGGAGGTGCCGGCCTGCTGCAGGATCTGCGCGCGGGTCATGTTG
>JBFJUC010000348.1:0-2697 GCA_041624875.1 Alcanivorax sp. | reverse complement strand
TTTCCTGGAAGTGAACACCCGCCTGCAGGTGGAGCACGGCGTCACCGAGGCGGTGTTCGGCGTCGACCTGGTGGCCTGGATGGTGATGCTGGCCGGCGGCGAACAACCGCCGCTGGACGAGAACTACCAGAGCCGTGGCCACGCCATGGAAGTGCGCATTTACGCCGAGGACGCGCTCAAGGATTTTCAGCCCAGCCCCGGCGAACTCACTGAAGTTTTCTTTCCTGACGATATCCGCCTGGACGGCTGGGTGGATACAGGCACCCAGGTCAGCCCGCACTACGACCCGATGCTCGCCAAGGTGATCGTGCACGGCGACGACCGCCCGGCGGCGCTGAAGAAAATGCAGGACGCCCTGGCCGCCACGCGGCTGTCCGGCATCGCCACCAACCTGGATTACCTGCGTCGTATTCTGATCGACCCCAAGGTGGTGGAAGGCAAGGTCTCCACCCGCTACCTGGAAACGTTTCAGTACACCCCCACCGCGTTCGAGGTGGTGGAGCCCGGCACCTACACCACGGTGCAGGACTACCCCGGCCGCGCCGGCTACTGGGACATCGGCGTGCCGCCATCCGGCCCCATGGACGATTACGCGTTCCGGCTCGGCAACCGCATCGTCGGCAACCATGCCAGCGCCGCCGGCCTGGAAACCACGCTGGTCGGCCCGACATTGAAATTCCACAGCGACACCGTAGTGGCGCTCACCGGCGCCGCCTGCGACGCCGAGCTGGACGGCGAGCCGGTAGCAATGTGGCAGCCGGTGGCGGTGAAAGCCGGCCAGACCCTCACCACCGGCAAGGCGTCCAGCGGCTGCCGCACCTATATCGCGGTGCGCAACGGCATCGACGTGCCTGACTACCTGGGCAGCAAATCCACCTTCGTGCTCGGCCAGTTCGGCGGCCACGGTGGCCGCACCCTGCGCAAGGGCGACGTGCTATCGATCTGCCAGCCGCAACTGGCCGGCTGCCCCACCCCGGCGCCGCAATTCGAGCCGGCACCGGCCCCGCAAGCAATGATCCCGGACTACCCGCAACAGTGGGAAATCAAAGTGTTGTACGGCCCCCACGGGGCGCCGGACTTTTTCACCGAAGACGCCATCGAGCAGTTCTTTGAAGCCGACTGGCAGGTGCACTACAACTCCAACCGCCTGGGCATCCGCCTGGTGGGCCCCAAGCCCACCTGGGCGCGCACCGACGGCGGCGAAGCCGGGCTGCACCCCTCCAACCTGCACGACAACGAATACGCCATCGGCTCGATCAACTTCACCGGCGACTTCCCGGTGATCCTCACCAAGGACGGCCCCAGCCTGGGCGGCTTCGTCTGCCCGGTGACCATCGCCAAGGCGGAGCTGTGGAAAGTCGGCCAACTCAAGCCCGGCGACAGCATCCGTTTCACGCCGGTGGCGTTCGCCGAAGCGCTGGCCCTGGAACAGGCCCAGGACGATGCCGTGGAAACACTGGCGCCGGTGCCGGTGGTGTCTCCCGACCTGCACGATGCGACCGACCCGGCTTTCACCTCCGCCACCATGGTCGCCGAGCGGGCCGCGGACGGCCATGTGCCGCGCATCACCTATCGCCAGGCCGGCGACAAATACATCCTCATCGAATACGGCGACAACGTGCTCGATCTGGCGCTGCGGCTGCGCGTGCACGCGCTAATGGAAAACCTCAAGGCCGGGCCGGTGCCCGGCATCCTGGAACTGTCCCCCGGCGTGCGCAGCCTGCAGGTGCACTACGACTCCCGGTTGATCGACCAGGCCAGCCTGGTGAACGCCCTGCTCGAACGGGAGAAAGCGATCGGCTCGGTGGACGACATGGCAGTGCGCTCCCGGGTACTGCACCTGCCGCTGGCGTTCGAGGACAGCGCCACCCTGGACGCGGTGCAACGCTACCAGGAGACGATCCGATCCGACGCGCCCTGGCTGCCCAACAACGTGGAATTCATCCGCCGCATCAATGGCCTGGACAGCACCGAGCAGGTCAAGGACATCGTGTTCAAGGCCAGCTATATGGTGCTCGGCCTGGGCGACGTTTACCTGGGCGCGCCCTGCGCGGTGCCGGTGGACCCGCGCCACCGTCTGATGACCTCCAAGTACAACCCGGCGCGCACCTATACCGCCGAGGGCACGGTGGGCATCGGCGGCGTCTATATGTGCATCTACGGCATGGACTCGCCGGGCGGCTACCAGCTGATCGGCCGCACCCTGCCGATCTGGAACAAGCATCTTAAGAACCGCCAGTTCCAGCCCGGCGAGCCCTGGCTGCTGCGCTTCTTCGACCAGGTGCGTTATTACCCGGTGAGCGAAACGGAACTGGGCGAGATGCGCGACGCCTTCCGCGAAGGCCGCCTGGAAGTGGAGATCACCGAGGAAACCTTCAACCTGGCCGAGCACCGCCGCTTCCTGGAAAGCATCGAGCCGGAAATGGAAGCCTTCCGCGAGCACCAGCAGGCCGCCTACCGGGAGGAGGTGACCCGCTGGCAAAACGAAGACGAACAGATCGAATCCGCGCTGATGGGCGCCAAAGCGGACATCGGCGAGGTGGACGGCCATCTGGTGAGCGCGGAAATCAGCGGCAACGTCTGGAAGCTGCTGGTGGAAGAAGGCGCCAGCGTGGAAGCCGGCCAGACCCTGGTGATCGTGGAAGCCATGAAGATGGAATTCGAGATCACCGCCAGCGTCGCCGGCACCGTCACCGG
>JBFJUC010000347.1:0-2706 GCA_041624875.1 Alcanivorax sp. | reverse complement strand
GATGAACACCGCCACCGCCAGGTTCACATGGGCCACCTCGAAGGCGGCCACCGCCTGGAACAGGCCCGGCATCGCCAGCCCGAGGGCGACGCCGGCGACGATCGCCAGCCCCACCCAGACACTAAGAAAACGCTCAAAAAACGGCATGGAAACGATCCTTTATTCCTGGCCCAGCTCGCGGTGGATTTTCTGCATGGACGCCACCAGGCCGAGCGAGGTGGTCTCGGCGAGGTCCAGTGCCGCCAGTTTTTCCAGGCGCTGGTGCAGACGCTGGTAGGTGCGCTCGAACACCGCGTCGATTTCCTCATCGGTGCCCTCGGCGCCGGCCGGGTCGGGGATGCCCCAGTGCACCTTGGCGGCCTCGGACAACCACACCGGGCAGGCTTCGCCGGCGGCGGCGTCGCACACCGTAATGATCACGTCGAAGTGCTCGCCTTCCAGGTCGTCCATGGATTTGGACGCGGGCTGCTCCACCGGCACGCCGTGGCGTTCCAGTACCGCCAGGGCGCGCGGGTGCACCTGCCCGGTGGGCTGGCTGCCGGCGCTGCGGGCGCGGATACGGCCTTCGCCGAGGTGGTTGGCGATGGCCTCGCCGAGAATCGACCGGCATGAGTTGCCGGTACACAGAAACAGCACGTTCAGGGGCAGTTCCATGGGCGTCTCCATTAACAGCAGACCGGCGCCGGTGTGCGCAGGCCCAGTTGTGCCCGGGCCGGTTCGGCCAGGGTTTCGATGACAGTGAGTGCCCACTCCGGAAGCTCGGGGTTAAGGCGGTAGTGCATCCAGGTGCCCTGCCGGCGCGCCACCACCAGGTCGCACTGGCGGAGCTGAGCCAGATGTCGGGAAATGGTCGACTGTGGCGCCTCCAACGCGTCCACCAGATCACAGACACAGATCTCGCGCTGCGCATCCATAAGACAAATCAGGCTCAGGCGCAGGTCATCGCCGAGGCATTTGCAGAGTTTGGTAGCGGTGAGGGTGGCCATGGGCGGCTTGCCTATATTCGTATATTCGGAATTTCGGATATATTAGGGGAAGAGAAGCCGCTTTCCAAGCGGCTCCCACAGGATCAGTCTTTTTTGCGGACTTCTTTTTCCATCTCGTCGATGGAGATGTGGCGCACGTCGGTGCCTTTGACCAGGAAGATCACCTGTTCGCCGATGTTGCGGGCGTGGTCGCCGATACGCTCCAGGGCGCGCAGGGACCAGATGATGTTGAGTACCCGGGAAATGGCGCGCGGGTCTTCCATCATGAAGGTCACCAGGGCGCGCATGGCGGAGCGGTACTCCAGGTCCACTTCGCTGTCCTCGGCGGCCACTTCCACCGCCTTATCCGCGTCGAAGCGGGCGAAAGCGTCCAGGGCGTCGCGCAGCATGTTGCGCACGTGGTTGCCAATGTGCCGGACTTCCACATAGCCACGCGGTGATTCGCCGTCCTCGGCCAGCTGCAGCGCCATGGCGGCGATCTTGGCGGACTCGTCGCCGATGCGCTCCAGGTCCGACACCGCCTTGGAGACGGCGATGATCAGCCGCAGATCCGAGGCCGCCGGCTGACGCAGCGCCAGCACGCGGGCGCATTCTTCGTCGATCTGGATTTCCAGGTCGTCGACCCGGTCTTCCGTGCTCAGTACTTTCTCCGCCAGGGCGGAGTCGGCGTGCAGCAGCGCTTCCAGCGCGTCCACCACCTGTTTTTCCACCAGCCCGCCCATCTCCATGAGATGGTTGCGGATGGATTCCAGCGCCTCGTTGAACTGCGAGGAACTGTGCTGACCAAAATGCATGCGATCCATGTTGTCTCTCCTTGGACCCGTTGGCCTTAGCCGAAGCGGCCGGTGATGTAGGCTTCCGTGAGCTCGTGCTCCGGCTTGGTGAATACGGTTTCGGTGTCGTTGACTTCGATCAGCCGCCCCAGATGAAAGTAGGCGGTGCGGTGGGACACGCGCGCGGCCTGCTGCATGGAGTGAGTGACGATGGCGATGGTGTAGGACTCGGAGAGTTCGTCGATCAGCTCTTCGATCTTGGCGGTGGCGATCGGATCCAGCGCCGAGCAGGGCTCGTCCATCAGCACCACTTCCGGGCTCACCGCGATGGTGCGGGCGATGCACAGACGCTGCTGCTGGCCGCCGGACAGGCCGGTGCCGGGCGCGTGCAGGCGGTCTTTCACCTCGGTCCAGAGGCCGGCCTTGCGCAGGCTGTTCTCGACGATTTCGTCGAGATCGTACTTCTTGTCGGCAAGACCGTGAAGCCGCGGGCCGTAAGCCACGTTGTCGTAGATCGACTTGGGGAACGGGTTGGGCTTCTGGAACACCATGCCGACGCGGGCGCGCAATTCCACCACATCCAGCTTGGGGTCGTAGAGGTCCTGGTCGTCCAGGTGCAGATCGCCTTTCACCCGGCAGATATCGATGGTGTCGTTCATGCGGTTGAGTGACCGCAGGAAGGTGGACTTACCGCAACCGGAAGGGCCGATCAGGGAGATCACTTCGTTCTTGCCGATGTCCAGGCTGACGTCGTGGATCGCCTGATTGTCGGCGTAAAACACGTTCACGTTGCGCAGTTTCATCTTGGGCGCGTCCACGAACGGCTTGCCCACGGTTTTTTCCGGGTAGGGAGTATCCTGCATTGACCTTTCTTCCACGTCGATCAAGGGCTTCGCCGCATCATCATCGGCGCGGTTGCGGTTGTCCAGTTCTCGTGCGGTATCCAT
>JBFJUC010000346.1:0-2714 GCA_041624875.1 Alcanivorax sp. | reverse complement strand
CGTCGCTGCGGCGGGACCCGGCGGCCGGCGCCGGGGTGTCGATGAACCTGGCGGCCAATATGCTGGGTCTGGACAACGCCGCCACGCCGCTGGGCCTCAAGGCGATGGAATCGCTCCAGGAACACAATCCGGAGCCGCGCCAGGCCACCGACAGCCAGATCATGTTCCTGGTGCTGAACACCTCTTCGGTGACCCTGGTACCGGTGACAGTGCTGCTTTACCGCGCCCAGCAAGGCGCCGCCGATCCGGCGGCGGTGTACCTGCCTATGCTGATGGCGACCACGGTCTCCACCTTTGTCGGCGTGATTCTCACCGCCCGGCTGCAGCGCATACCGCTGCGTGACCCGCTGCTGATCGCGGTGGCGCTAGGCTGGCTGACGCTGCTGTCGTTGTTGGCACTGGGGGTTTATCTGGCACCGCCGGATCTCGGTAACACCCTGTCCGGGTTGTTCGGCAACGGCATTCTTTTGGCGGTGATCGCGCTGTTCTTCTTCGCCGCCTGGCGGGCCCGCATCGACAGCTACGACTGTTTCGTGGAGGGCGCCAAGGAAGGATTTACCCTGGCGGTGAAGCTGATTCCCTACTTGGTCGCCATGCTTGCCGCGATCGCCATGCTGCGGGCCAGCGGCGTGCTTGAAGCGGTGCTGTCGGCGATCCGTCTTGGCGCGGCAGGCCTGGGCTGGGACACCCGCTTCGTGGACGCGCTGCCGGTGGCGTTCTTGAAACCCCTGAGCGGTTCCGGTGCCCGCGCCGCCATGCTCGACGTGATGCAGACCCACGGGGTGGATTCACTGGCTGGGCGCATGGCGGCGGTGATGCAGGGCTCCACGGAAACCACCTTTTATGTGTTGGCGGTTTATTTCGGCAGCGTCGGCATCCGCGATTTCCGTTACGCGCTCTGGTGCGGCCTGGCCGCCGACGCCGCCGGCCTGTTGGCGGCGATCCTCCTGAGCTACGTGTTCTTCGGCTAAATGGAGCCTGCTACACAATCTCGCGGAAGGTCAGGTTAAGGCGGGCTTCCCGCACCCGCCGGCGGCGGGGCAGGGCGTGCTCGAAGTGGGTCTGCACCTCCGGCGACATCACCAGCAGGCTGTCATGCTCCAGCGGGATCACGCGGCTCTGACGGCCGCTGCCGTAGGGACGGAACGCGAAGTCGCGGGCGGCGCCGAGATTATAGGACAGCACCCAGGGGTGCGCCCCCAGCTCCGGCTCGTTATCGCGGTGCCAGCCCATGCTGTCGTCGCCGTCCCGGTAGAGGTTCGCCAGGGCCCCATTGGGGTGCCGTTCGGTGAGTGTGGCGACGCGATCCCGCAGGTCATCCAGCGTCAGCGGCCAGCCCTGGCCCTCGTGGGCGACGCCCGAATATCGATAAGTGACACCGTGGTCCGCCACCCAGCAGGTGAGCCGCGGCACCGGGTGCTCGCGGCCGAACACGCGCACCCGGGGACGGTCCCAGGGCAAATGGTTACAAAGCGTGTGAAACAACGGCGCGGCGGCGTCGGCCAGAACCCGGTGAATCAGCCACAGCCGGGCGCCATGCCCCAGCTCAATGGGCGCGGTGCGTTCGTTCAGCCGTGTTATCGTGGAGTTGACAGTTATCATGCGCTGCTCTATCTAAGCCGGGTTGATGCCTGACCCCGGCCCATACTGTTCGCGAGGAGCTTAGCATGCTGCACGTTTACGACATCGAAAGAGGAGTGCTCCGCGAGAGGGATGTGGCCGAGCTTACCCCGGGCACCTCCGACGCGGCCAGCTGGATCGATCTGGTCGACGCCTCCGACGAGGAACGTCAGCAATTGCAGCACCTGTTTCGCCAGAACCTGCCCGAATCCGACGACGTGGAGGAAATTGAGGCCTCGGCTCGATTCTTCCACGACGAATACGGCCTGCACGTGCACTCGCTGTTCGCCTATCAGGCCGAAGGCCGCCACCGCACCTCGACGGTGGCGTTCGTGCTGCAGCCGGGCCGGCTCCTCACCTTCCGCGACTCACGGCTGCCGGACTTCCGCCTGATGCGTCTGCGCGTGCGCCGCGGCTGGGTGCAGGCCCAGGCCCCCTTGGACATTCTGCTCAGCATTCTCGAACAGAAAGTGGAAAACATGGCCGACAGCCTGGAAGACATCCACCGCAACCTGGAGGAAGTCAGCTACCTGGTGCTGGAAGACGAAGAAGCGGAGCTGGAAGACGGCATCGAAAAGCTGGCCCACCTGGAGGACAGCAACGGCAAGATCCGGCTTTGCCTGATGGACACCCAGCGCTCGATCTCCTTTATCCAGCGCTACGTGCGCACCGACAAGGACCGGCGCCGTACCTGCTCGGAAATCCAGCACGATCTGGATACGCTGATGTCCCACGCTACTTTTTTGTTCGAGAAGATCAACTTCCTGATGGATTCCACCCAGGGTTTCATCAATATCGAACAAAACCAGATCATCAAGATCTTCTCGATCGCCGCGGTGGTGTTCCTGCCACCCACCATGATCGCCAGCATCTACGGCATGAATTTCGAAGTGATGCCCGAACTGCAGTGGGCGTTCGGCTACCCGGCGGTGCTCGGTCTGATGCTCTTGTCCGGCATGGCGCCGTACTGGTACTTCAAACGGAAAGGATGGCTGTGAAAACCAGTTGATAATTGACAGTGGATAGTTGATAGCTAAAGACGCGGTTTGGCTTCTTGATACAGAAAGGCCGTGCCCGCGAACTGACAGCGCGGG
>JBFJUC010000345.1:0-2717 GCA_041624875.1 Alcanivorax sp. | reverse complement strand
TTGACCAGCGCCACCGCCTCGTCCACGTCGAACGGCTTGGGCAGGTATTCGAACGCCCCGCCCTGGTAGGACGCCACCGCCGAATCCAGGTCGGAATGGGCGGTCATGATGATCACCGGCAGATTGGGGTTCTTGCGCTGCAGAATCTTGAGCATGCGCAAACCGTCGGTGCCCGGCATACGCACGTCGGAAATCAGCACGTCGGGCTCGGCGCCGCCTTCGTCGAGCCGGTTGAGGGCTTCATCGGCGTCTTCGAAACACACCGGCTGGTAGCCCTCCTGGCCGAGCGCCTTTTCCAGCACCCAGCGAATGGAGCGGTCGTCGTCGATCACCCAAATGGTTGCGGTCATGGTCCTTTGCTCTCCGTTGTATCCACCGGTTCCATGGGCAGCAACAAGCTGAAGCAGGTACGTCCGGGTTCGCTGTCGCATTCAATCAGCCCCTGATGCTGGCTGATGATCGACTGGGCGATCGACAACCCCAGCCCCGAGCCGTTGGCCCGCCCGCTGACCATGGGATAAAAAATCGTTTCCTGGAGCGCCTGGGAAATCCCCGGGCCGTTGTCTTCGATGTCCACCTTCAGCACCAGCCGGTGGCGCTGCACGCCGATGGTGAACTGGCGCAGCGCGCGGGTACGCATCACCACGCGGGCGTCTTCGGTGCCGGCTTCCAGCAACGCCTGCATGGCGTTACGCATCAGGTTCAGCAACACCTGGATCAGCTGGTCCCGGTCAGCGATCACCTCCGGCAAACTGACGTCGTAATCACGCTGCAGCGACACCCCTTTCGGGTACTCCGCCAGCAGCAGCTGACGCACATGCTCCAGGCATTCGTGAACGTTGACCGGCGCGAACGCCGGCGGCTTGCGCGGGCCCAGCATCCGGTCCGCCACCGAGCGCAGGCGGTCCGCCTCGTCGATGATCACGCGGGTGTATTCCGCCAGCTCCGGGTCGGGCAAGGCCCGCTCGAGAAGCTGGGCAGCGCCGCGAATGCCGCCCAGGGGGTTCTTGATCTCATGGGCGACGCCGCGCACCAGAGCGCGCGTGGCCTGATGGGCGTGCATCAAGCCCTCCTCCCGGGTGATGCGCAGCAGCCGGTCCAGGGACTGCATCTCCACCAGCAGCGCCATGCTCTGGCCGCGCTCATGGATCGGGCTGACACTGTAATCGACCATCGCCTGCTGGCCCGGCGCCACGTTGAGCCGGGCTTCGCGGCGCGTGAAAGGATGCCCCTGGTCCATGCACTGTTGCAGGGCAGCGCGCGCGTCCGCGTCGTCGAAGAAATACTCCGGCAGCCGCTGTCCGACAATGCGTGACGCACTGGTCGCCAGCAGCATTTCCGCCGCAGGGTTGAGGTAGCGCACACGCAGGTCGCTGTCGAGCATCATTACCGCGGTACGGAGATGATCCAGCAGCCGTTTCTGCAGCACCGTGTCTGTCGTCATAGTTCGGGCCATAACAGGGCATAAGCAATTATCAGGCCACCCGGAATAGCGCCCTCACAGGGCAGCAGGCGGGCGAAGGACGCGTCTGTCACGGTGCAGTCTAGGAGGTATGGTGGTGCGGTGCACACTTTTGGTGCGGCAGGTGTTGGCTTCAGTCTCCGGAGGGGCGGACAACGCGCTGGGCGCTGCCGCCCACGGCGGCGCCGCTGCCACGATCGGCGCCGGCGCCCCGGTTCGCCCCGCTGCCGGTGGTGGCGGAACCGCCACGCTCGGCCCGGCCGCCGAAGGTGGGAAAGGCGGACCCTTTACCCTTGCCCTGGCCGCCGCTGTCGGCGGTGGTGCGCATTACGTAGAACACCACCGGCCTGGATTCGATCAGCACCGCATCCTGGCTATCACGGACCTGGGCGATCAGCGCGTGCTCCCCGGGGTTGGGGAAATCCATGGCGGTACCCTCAAGCGGCGTGCCGTTATCGACAATCACCAGGCGGTGTCCGCTCTTCAACGACGGCGACAGCGACACCTGCACCTGGATGGGGTTGTCCTGGGGGATGCGCAGATTGGCGCCAGCTGACGGCGCGGTGATCGATACCGTCTGATAGCCGTTGTCCGGCACCGGCGGCGGCTCCGGCGGTGCGTCGCCACGGGGTTCGGCGCGCCGCTCCGGCGGCGGGCTGTCCATGGTGTTGGTGGGCCCTACCTTGACCTCCTCGGCGCGCTTCTTGTCCGGCGGGTTATCGGTGAACACCACATTGCCGTCCGCGTCGAGGGTGCGGTAAATGCCTTTTGAGCCGGTATCCGGCCGGTCGGTAATCTGCGCGACGGCCAGTATCGGCACGGCAAGCAGCAGTAGTGGCCACCAGGTTTTCATCGGGCTCATCCTTGTTGGGCGTTACCTCGATTCTGACGCCGGGGCCCCGACAAAAAAAGGGGCTTCATCGCACTTTAGCGGGAAGGTCTCTCCAGCCGGGGTCGCGTGTCTGTGTTATGCCCTTCCGGGAACGTCGTGAATACGTCCCTGTAGACTCCCTGTCGAACGTCCTGTTCTCCAGGGTCCCGGAAGGCCCCACCCTTGCCCCGCGTCCCTGATGGAGACACCCAACAAAAAAAGCCCGGCGCGAAGGCCGGGCTTTTCGGGACTGCGGTCGCCGTCAGGCTTAGCAGCTGTAGTACATGTCGAACTCGACCGGATGCGGCGTCATGTTCAGACGCTCCACTTCGCTGCGCTTGAGCTCGATGTAGCCTTCCAGCATGTCCTTGGTGAACACGTCGC
>JBFJUC010000344.1:0-2726 GCA_041624875.1 Alcanivorax sp. | reverse complement strand
GCCGCCGACGACGAGCGCCGCGTGGACGTCCGCCTCACCGACCAGGGCCGCGCCCTGCGTGAGCGTGCCGAAGCCATCCCCGAAGCGGTGGCCTGCGCCAGCCAGTGCGAACCCGAAGAACTGGCGGCCCTGAAAGCCCAGCTCGACGACCTCCGCCGGAAATTATCGTAGGAGCGGGCCCCGCCCGCGAAAGGCCGGCAAAGCCGGCCGGCAGGATCCCAGAGCCGCCTCTCAAACCCAAAGGAGAACCACCATGACCGTAGAAAAAATCCTCTACCAGGCCGAAGCCCGTGCCACCGGCGGCCGTGACGGCCGCGCCGTCTCCAGCGACGACCAGCTCAACGTCAAACTCACCACCCCCAAGGCCCTCGGCGGCGCCGGCGGCGAAGGCACCAACCCGGAGCAACTGTTCGCCGCCGGCTACTCCGCCTGCTTCCTCGGCGCCCTCAAGCTGGTGGCCGGCAAAGCCAAGGTGAAGCTGCCCGAAGACACCCACATCGACGGCAAAGTGGGCATCGGCCCGGACGGCCAGGGCTTCGGCCTCGCGGTTACCCTCAGCGTCACGCTGCCCGGCCTGGAGCAGGCGCAAGCCGACGAGCTGGTCAACACCGCCCACCAGGTCTGCCCGTATTCCAACGCCACCCGCGGCAACATCCCCGTCGACCTGGAAGTGCACGTCTAATAAGACCCGCTATTGGTGGGAGTTCTTCCAGCCTGATAGGCTAGAACAATTCCCACTACCAGATAGACAGAGCGAGCCATGCAAACTGATCCTAAGGACATGTCGCGACTGGAGAAACTTCAGTCCATGGAGGCGATCTGGGAAGCCCTACACAACGATCTGGGCGAGCTGGAGTCGCCGCAGTGGCACGGTTACGAGCTGGGGGAACGGCAAAAGCGTATTGATGCCGGGGAGGCGTCATTTCTCAGCCTCCAAGAGTTAAAAACCAGGAGATAGCGGGTGGGTCTTGTGGGAGCGGGCCCCGCCCGCGAAAGGCAAGCTTAGCTTGCCGGCAAAGGTCGCCCCGCAGGATCCCGGAATCCTTCGTAAGAACCGCTTCTAAACGGCCGATCAAGTGGCCTCTCTGGTATCCTGCCGGGAGCTTTGCTCCCTTTCGCGGGCAAGGCCCGCTCCTACAAGACCCATTCCCCATCAGGAGGCACCATGGCGACAGCGATGATCATGCATGAAGCGGGCGGGCCGGCCGTGCTGCGGCCGGAAACCGTGACGGTGGGTGAGCCGGGCCCCGGGCAGGTGCGTCTCAAGCAGACCGCCATCGGCGTCAACTTCCACGATATCTACGTGCGCTCCGGGCTGTATCAGACGCTGCCGCTGCCGGGGATCCCCGGGCTGGAGGCCGCCGGCGTGGTGGAAGCGGTGGGAGAGGGCGTCACCGCCTTCGCCGCCGGCGACCGGGTCGCCTATACCTCCGGCAACTACGGCGCCTACGCCGACCAGCGTCTGATCGACGCCGGCCGGCTGGTGCGCCTGCCCGACGACATCGACGACGTGCTGGTGGCCGGCATGATGGTGCGCGGCCTCACCGCCCGCATCCTGCTCACCGATGTCTTCCCGGTGGGCGAGGGCAGCGTGATCCTGGTCCAGGCCGCCGCCGGCGGGGTGGGGCAGTTACTGTGCCAGTGGGCGCGCCACCTGGGCGCCACCGTGATCGGCACGGTCGGCAGCCAGGAAAAAGCCGAGCGGGCACGCAAGCACGGCTGCCACCATGTGATTCTCTACCGGGAACAGAACGTGGTGGACACCGTCAAGCAGCTCACCGACGGCCGCGGCGTGGACGTCGCCTACGACTCCGTGGGCAAGGACACCTTCTACGATTCCCTGGCGTGCCTGGCCCCGCGCGGCCACCTGGTCAACTTCGGGCAATCCTCCGGCCCGGTGGAACCGCTCGCCATGCCGCGCCTGGCCGCCGGCTCCTTCACCGTGGTGCGGCCCATGCTCGGCCACTACACCGCCAACCCGGCCGACCGCGACGCCGCCGCCGACGCCTTTTTCCAGGCCCTGCGCGACGGCATCCTCACCCCCGACGACCCGGTCCGCTACGTCCTCCAGGACGTGGGCCAGGCCCACGACGACATGGAAGCCCGCCGCACCCACGGCGCCGTCGTCCTGATTCCGTAGAGATGCTATTCTCGGACAATGATACCGACAGACACAGACCGATTTATTAAAGCAACGCTCAAGCCGTTCAGTCCCCGGTTGGTAGTGGTGTTCGGGTCGATGGCTCGCGGTGAAGCGACCGCCTCCAGTGATTTGGATATCGGTGTGATGCTGGAGAGTCCGCTAACCGTTGAGCAGCGGCAGGCCATGATCAAGGCGCTCGCCGGTGCTTTGGGACGTTCTGTGGACTTGGTGGATTTGAACCGTGTCGGAGAACCCCTGCTCGGACAAATCTTGAAAGAAGGGCGGCGATTGCTGGGCGCGCCGACCCATATGGCAATGTTGTTAAGCCGCCATCTCGCCAATGTCGAGGACTTCATCCCTCTGCAAAAGCACATTATGGACACTCGGCGGCGAGCATGGATGACGAAACGGTGAACTGGAACATCGTCTTCCAGCTTTGCCACGAACATCTGGATGACTTCCGGGACTTTGCCCGCGCCTTCTCCGGTTGAACCCTCCAAGCCATGGTAGGAGCGGGCCCCGCCCGCGAAAGGCCGGCAAAGCCGGCCGGTAGGATTCCAGAGACCTCCGGGATCCCGCCGGG
>JBFJUC010000343.1:0-2729 GCA_041624875.1 Alcanivorax sp. | reverse complement strand
TGGATTGTCAATCCCCGGGGCGGCGCTGTGGCGGTGGCGGCGGGCTTTGGTTACTCTTGGCCGGTTTTTCGGAGGCGCCGGGATGGACGAGCAGGAAACAGCGGGCAAAAAGGGCGGTTTGCTGGCCTCGACCTTGGTGGTGAGCAGCATGACGCTGCTGTCCCGGGTGCTGGGGCTGGTGCGCGACGTGGTGCTGGCGCGCCTGCTGGGCGCTTCGGCGGGCACCGATGCCTTCTTCGTGGCCTTCCGGATACCCAATTTCCTGCGCCGGCTGTTCGCCGAGGGGGCCTTTAATCAGGCCTTCGTGCCGGTGCTCAGCGAATACCGCAGCAAACAGCGCGACGCAGGCAGTATCGCCGCCACCAAGGCGCTGATCGACCGCGTCGCCGGCACCCTGGGCGGCACCCTGGCGCTGATCACCCTGGTCGGGGTGCTGGCGGCGCCGCTGTTGATCTGGCTGTTCGCCCCGGGCTTCGGCGACGACCCGCAGAAACGCGCCCTGGCCGTGGAAATGCTGCGGCTCACCTTCCCGTACCTGTTCTTTATTTCGCTGACCGCCTTCGCCGGCGCCATTCTCAATACCTGGAACCGCTTCGCGGTGCCGGCGTTCACCCCGGTGCTGCTCAATCTCAGCCTGATCGGCAGCGCCCTCTACCTGGCCCCGCAATTCACCGAAGGACGCATGGCGGTGGCACTGGCCTGGGGGGTGCTGATCGCCGGCACCGTTCAACTACTGTTCCAGTTGCCGTTCCTGGCCCGCCTCAACCTGATGCCGGTGCCGCGCATGGCCTGGCGCGACGAGGGCGTGCGCCGCATCCTGCGGCTGATGGCGCCGGCCATGTTCGGGGTCTCGGTGAGCCAGATCAATCTGCTGCTGGACACGGTGCTGGCGTCGCTGCTGCAAACCGGCTCGGTGACCTGGCTGTATTATTCCGACCGGCTGGTGGAGCTGCCGCTGGGCGTGTTCGCCATCGCCATCGGCACGGTGATTTTGCCCAGCCTGTCCGGCAAGCACGCCGGCGATGACCCAAAAGCGTTCAGCCGCACCCTGGACTGGGCCTTGAAGCTGGTGTTGCTGATCGGCGTGCCGGCGGCGCTGGCGCTGGCGGTGATCGCCGAGCCGCTGCTGGCGACCTTGTTCAACCACGGCGAGTTCGGCGCCAACGACGTGCTGCGTTCGGCGGAATCGCTGCGTGCCTACAGCGCCGGTTTGGTGGCGTTCATGCTGATCAAAATTCTGGCGCCGGGCTATTTCGCCCGCCAGGACACCCGCACGCCGGTGAAAATCGGCATTATCGCCATGGTCGCCAATATGGCGTTGAACCTGGCGCTGATCTGGCCGCTGCAACATGCCGGGCTGGCGCTGGCCACGTCGTTGTCCGCCTGGCTGAACGCCGGTTTGTTGTACATGGGGCTGCGCCGAAGTGGCGTGTATCGGCCGATGAGGGGCTGGTGGCAGCACGGGTTGCGGTTGGCGGTGGCCGGTGGCGCCATGGCCGGCGCCATTTACTGGCTGGCACGGCAGGCCACGGTGTGGCTGAATGGGGCGCTGTGGGATCGTATCCTCTGGCTGGGCCTGATCGTGGTGGCGGGATTGGCGGTTTATCTGCTCGCCTTGCTGATTCTTGGCCTCAGACCTCGCCACTTGCGCCGATGATTCCTATAATCGGCCCTCTTTTCTCCCGCGTGCCGGCATAAGGCCGGCGGGGCGGGAACCTGACGAGGGCGGAATGCGACTGATTCGCGGCATTCACAATCTGCGGGCGAGCCACAAAGGCTGCGTCGCCACCATCGGCAATTTCGATGGCGTCCATCTGGGCCATCAACGGATTCTCGACCAGGTGATCGACGAGGCGAGGGCGCGCGGCAAGCGATCCACGGTGATGCTGTTCGAGCCCCAGCCGCAGGAGTTTTTCTGCCCGGACCAGGCGCCGGCGCGGCTCAACAGCCTACGCGATAAGTTGATCGCGCTGCGCGATTACGGCGTCGATCAGGTGCTGTGTGCCCGGTTTAACGAGGCGTTTCGCAGCCTCACCGCCGAGGCGTTCGTGCGCGATCTGCTGGTCGAGGGCCTGGGTATCGAATACCTGGTGGTGGGCGATGATTTCCGTTTCGGTTGTGGCCGCGACGGCGATTTCGATTATCTGAAGCAGGCCGGCGACCGGTTCGATTTTCAGGTGACCGACACCCCGACCTGCCAGGTCGACGGCGAGCGGGTGTCCAGCACGCGGGTGCGCGCGGCGCTGGAGCAGGGGGATTTCCGCCTGGCCGAGCGCCTCTTGGGGCGCCCCTACACGATCAGCGGCCGGGTCCGCCACGGCGACAAGCTCGGCCGCACCCTGGACGTGCCCACCGTGAACCTGGCCCTGAAACGACCGGTGTCGCCCTTGCACGGGGTGTTCGCGGTGCGGGTGTCCGGCGCCGGCCTCAACGGCCACCCGGGCGCGGCCAATATGGGCACGCGGCCGTCGGTGGACGGCCGGGAAAACCGCCTGGAAGTGCATCTGCTTCATTTTCAGGGTGATTTGTACGACGCGCATCTGAGCGTCGCGTTTCATCATTTCGTGCGGCCGGAAGAGAAATTCGATGGCCTCGACGAACTCAAGGCCGCCATGTGGCGGGATCTGGAACAGGTACAAGCCTTTTTGGACCAAGACGACGGACTATGACGGATTACAAGGCGACGCTTAATCTTCCCCACACCGACTTCCCGATGAAGGCCGGTCTGT
>JBFJUC010000342.1:0-2732 GCA_041624875.1 Alcanivorax sp. | reverse complement strand
GTGGAACAGAGTTGACTGCATGCGTTAGCTCCCTGTTTTCCCCAGCGTGAACCCCCCGGAAGAAGGGGCCGCGCCTATTCTTGCCGTCACCGGCACCTGGAAAGCGAGTTTCAGGAATAGGGCTAGGTAACCCTGGTGATGTCGTGGTGCCCCGCCGGGTCCCTCCCGAAATGGGCGGGCGGCCAAGGGGGTGGCCTTGAGCCCGCCTGACTTTTCAAGGAAATACGCGCCAAAACAATCACTTACAGTAAGTAAGGGAAAGGAAGGCGTGTCTCCGGACTGCGGCAAAATGCCCCACGGCATTGTGGGCGGTAACTCTAGTCATTCAAGGTGGCAAAGTCCAGCCGGAAAGCCGCCTGGAACGGGCCTTTCGGGAGATACCGCCGAGCCGAATTGTGCTAGACTGCGCGCCCTTTCAGCTCTCGGTTATATCCTTGGACATGTCGAAAAGCCGTCAAATCTACAGGGTTATTTTCCTCAATCAGGGCCAGATCTACGAAATCTACGTGGGTGAGATTTTCCAGAGTGATCTGTATGGCTTCCTGGAGGTGGAGGAATTTTTGTTCGGTGAGCGGGCTCAAGTGGTGGTGGATCCCTCGGAGGAGAAGCTCAAGAACCAGTTCGCCGGCGTGCATCGCTCGTTTATTCCGGTCAATGCCATCATCCGCATTGACGAGGTGGAGAAAGAGGGGGTAGGTAAAATTACTGAGGCGGGCAGCAACGTGACCGCGTTTCCGCTGCCGTTCGGCCCCGGTGGCGGTAAAAAGTAAAAAAGAAGGGCGTCCGCTTGCCGCTGAACGCCCTGAGGGTTGCCTGATTGTACTGGGAGACTTCAGAGATTTAGTGTTCCGCCATGCAGGAAAGTTCCCGCGGGTGTTCCGAATTCGAGGGGCGATCAGCGTCCTTGCGCTATTCAGCCGTCATCCTGTGGCATTCTCGCCCTGGCGAAGCGCGTCCTGCTTCCCTGGCCGCTCCTGATCGGCCCTTCGCCGTTGACGAAGTGCATCCTTGCTCCGTGGCCCTCCTGGTGGGCCCTTCGTCCGCTAACGACGCGTCAATCGCCGTTAACGAGAAGTATGAGGGGTGATAGCCACCTTCGTTCCGCTTCCCGCGTACAGGTGTGAACCAGCGCACGCGGGTTTTTCGTATTTAACACAATCAGCGCGAATTGCCGGGTTCCGAGCGGGTCGGGAGCAACACGCTGCTGTTTTCCGCCACATCATCGACGTCCGCGCTGTTATGACTTTCCTTGCTGCTTTCCGGCAGCCAGGGCGCGCGGGTACTGTCGGCGTGGGCGGGCAGCCACAACGCGGTGGTGATGGCGAGTAAACCTTTGATGGCCAGTTTCGACATGGCGGAGCTCCCTGAATCCGGCCTGGCAGCCGTAATGAAAGAAACGATTCCCATTTGGAAAACCAAATGCTGTCAGGGTTCCGCGAACAATCGATGAAAGCCGGGCGGGAAGCGGCGCGGGTGTGGATTCCGTGTTCCCGGCTTGCCAAATGTAACGGGACCTTTACCGTAAAGAGCGTTTTATTAGGAGAGAGATGATGAGCGACGTGATCAATACGCCGGTGGACTACCAGATCGACGGTCGGGCCTTTCAGGGGCATCTGCTGCACCGGCGCGGCGCCACGCCCAGCCGGGGCCTGTTGATGGCGCCCAATTTCTTCGGGGTTACCGAGCGGGCGCTGGACCAGGCCGAACAACTGCTCGACGACGACAGTGTGATTTTTCTGTTCGACCCGTTCGGCGTCGAGGGTCGGCCGCAGACACCGGAGCAGGCGATGGCCGCCATGGGCGCCCTGCGCGAGGACAACGACGCCCTGCGTGCCCGCCTCGCCGAAGCGCTGGCGGTCCTGACCCGCGAAGCCGGCGCCCTGGGTGTGTCCGCGGACCGTCTGGCCGCCTTCGGTTTCTGCTTCGGCGGCGCCTGCGTACTGGAGCTGGCCCGGTCCGGGGCGGACCTGCGCGCTTTTGTCAGCTTCCATGGTCTGCTTGATACCCCCAGGCCCGCCGCCGGCCCGATCAAGGGCGCGGTGCTGGTGCTCAACGGCGCCGACGACCCGATGGTCAGTGACGAATCCCTGGTGGCGTTCAAGAAAGAGATGGATGCGGTGGACGCGGACTGGCAGTTGACCCACTTCGGTGGGGCGGTGCATTCGTTCACCGCGCCCAACGCGGATATGCCCGGGCGGGCAATGTACGACGCCAAGGCCGCCCGCCGCGCGTTCGCGGCCATGGACGACCTGTTCGACGAAGTGTTCGAGTAGGCGTCAGGCGCCCTGCCGCAAGGTCGCCATGTCGATCACGAAGCGGTATTTCACATCGCCGGCCTTCATGCGCTGATAGGCCTCATTGATGTTGTGGATGTCCAGCATTTCCACATCGCAGGTGACGCCGTGCTCGGCACAGAAATCCAGCACTTCCTGGGTTTCCGGCATGCCGCCGATCAGCGAGCCGGCGAGAACGCGCCGCTTGCCCACCAGGGCGCCGGCGTGCACGGGCGGCTCCACCGTGTCCAGCAGGCCCACCAGGATGTGCTTGCCGTCGTAGGTGAGGGCGTTCAGGTAGGGGTTGAGGTCGTGGCGCACCGGCACGGTGTCGAGAATGAAATCCAACTTGCCGGTGGTCGCCGCCATCTGGTCTGCGTCGGTGGATACCACTACGTGGTCGGCGCCCTGTTTCTTCGCCTCGCCCACCTTGCTTTCCGAGCGGGTGAACAGGGTCAC
>JBFJUC010000341.1:0-2736 GCA_041624875.1 Alcanivorax sp. | reverse complement strand
GGCGTGGCTCGGGTCGGCGTCGTCCTGGCCGGTCGCCAGCGCCACGATGTCCGCGTCCGAGACCCCGGCAGACAGCGCGATCTCCACATGCTGCCCCCATTCGTAGCGGCTGCGGCAATGCCAGGCGGTGCGCAGGATCAGTTTTTCGCGCAGATCGGCGGGCAGCTTCCCGAACGGCATCAGCCGCGACGCGAACCATAGCCAGGGCCAAAAGAGACGGCGGTTGGTGTTCAAGACGGGAAAGATGCGCGGCAGCTCTTCGCGCCCGAACAGTTTGCTGACGCCCGAAATGGCACGGAACGCAACGCCCCGTTGCGACGGTGGCGGGGGTGGCAGGCGCGTTTCGCGGGGCTGGCGCCAGCCGCCTTCGGGTTGCAGGTAATCTTCCACTGCGGTCATCGGGTCTTCTCCTGTTTGAACCTGGACAAAGGCGCGTTCGAGTATCGCACGGTGACGCGTTCGCGGATTGATACGCCCGCTTTATGGCCCAGGCGGACGGGACGGCGCGCCCCCCCCAGGGCAGGATAAAGCCACTGCACCACCAAGGAGCCCTGGCAATGACCGATCTCTATAACAAGAAGTGTTTTATCACCGGCGCCGCCAGCGGTATCGGCCGCGCCGCCGCGCTGGAAAGCGCGCGCCGGGGGGCGATGCTGTTCCTCACCGACATCAACGGGGAGGCGCTGGAGAATACCGTTCGCGAGATCGAGGCGGCGGGCGGCTCGGTGGCGTCGAGCCGCGCCCTGGATATCGCCGACCATTCGGCGGTCAAGGCGTTCGCCGAGGACATCCACACCGAGCACGGCAGCATGGACGTTCTGATGAACATCGCCGGCATCGCCATCTGGGGGCCGGTGGAAAAGCTGCAGCACAAACATTGGCGCGCCCTGGTGGAGGTCAACCTGATGGGCCCGGTGCACGTGTTCGAGTGCTTTCTGCCGGCGATGGTGGCGACCGGCCGGGGCGGCCATGTGATGACGGTGTCGTCGGCGGCGGGGCTGTTCGGCCTGCCCTGGCACGCCGCCTACAACGCCAGTAAGTTCGGCCTGCGCGGCATCAGCGAAGCGATGCGCTACGACCTGCGCCGGCACCGTATCCAGGTTAGTCTGGCCTGCCCCGGCGCGGTGGATACCGGCCTGGTACAGACCCTGGATATCGTCGGCATCGACCAGAGCGCCCCGGACGTGGTCCGGCTCAAGAAACGTTTCCAGAAGCACGCGGTGACACCGGAAAAGGCGGCCGCCGCGATCCTCGAAGGCATCCGCCGCGACCGCTACCTGATCTACACGTCGCCGGAAATACGGGTCGGCTATTGGTTCAAGCGCAAGTTCGCCTGGCCATTCGAGATGGTGATTCGCCTGCTGGGCCGGCAACTGGACGCGGTGGCCGGTAAGCAGAATCAGTAACCGGCCCGGGTAGGTCGCATTCTTGACGTACCGGCGTTAGAATCGCCGCCGTCTTTTCCCATGTCCTGCCTGGAAGTCCGCCATGTCCGCCGTGCTGCTGTGTCTCGTAGCTCTCGGGTTCGTCTCCATCGTTGTGGAAGACGTGGTTCATATCGACAAAGCCAAGACCACGCTGTTTTTCGGCTCGCTGGTCTGGGTGCTGCATTTCATTTCGCCGCCCTCCGGGGAGACCAGCGAAGCGCTGATGCTGGCGCTCGACGACAACCTGCTGGACATCGCCTCGCTGTGGCTGTTTTTGATGGCGGCGATGACGTTCGTCGCCTACCTGTCGAGCAAAGGCATTATCGACGGCATCGTCAACCGGATGATCCCCCGGCGCCTGAGCGAACGTCAGTTGATGTTGCTCACCGGCCTGTTCGCGTTCTGCTTCTCGTCCATGGCCGATAACATCACCGCCACCCTGGTGTGCATCGCCATTCTGCTGAACCTGAACCTGCCCACGGACAAGCTGCTGCGTTACGTGGTGCTGGTGGTGTTCTCGGTGAACGCCGGCGGCACCGCGCTGATCACCGGCGACGTCACCACGCTGATGATCTTCCTGGCCGACAAGGTGGAAATTCCCCACCTGCTGCTGCTCAGCCTGCCCGCGTTTCTGGCGGTGGCGTCGTTGTCGCTGATGCTGTCCCGGGGCCTGGACGGCCAGCTGGTGATGGAAAAGAAAGAGGTGCACATCAACGGCGGCGACAAGGTGGTGGCCGGGCTGTTCTTCGCCACTATTCTGGCCACCATCGGCGGCAATATTCTGTTCGGCATTCCGCCGGTGCTGATGTTTTTGTTCGGCCTGTCGCTGATGTTCATGGTGGTGCAGTTTCTCAACCGCGATGAGCCCACCCTGGAATACATCCGCAAGATCGAGTTCGACACCCTGCTGTTTTTCCTCGGCGTTTTGCTGCTGGTGGGCATGCTCAAGGAGCTGGGCGTGCTGGCCTACTTCCCGCACCTGTACGATCTGATGCCACCGCTGGCCGCCAACTATGTAATGGGCCTGGTGTCGTCGCTGTTCGACAACGTGCCGCTGACCGCCGCGCTGTTGAATTCCGGTATCGAGATGACATTGCCGCAGTGGCTCACCCTCACCTACGCGGTGGGCGTGGGCGGTTCACTGCTGGTGATCGGCTCCGCCGCCGGTGTGGTGGCGATGAGCAAGGTGGAATCGCTCACCTTCGGCAGCTACCTGAAGTACTCCGGCTATCTGCTGGTGGCCTATTCCGTCGGTTTCGCCGGCGTGCTGGGTGTCAGCGCGCTGCTGTAACCAGAAAGCAAATAGATG
>JBFJUC010000340.1:0-2756 GCA_041624875.1 Alcanivorax sp. | reverse complement strand
TGGCACGACCCGCGCCTGGAAAGGGTGCACTTCGCCGACACTCTGGCGTTCCGGCGCCGGCAATGAGAGGCCTGAGTTCCATGGGGGAAAGGGCATGAGCGACCGTCACGACTATCTGGCGCTGGACTGGGTCCGGGGGGAAATTCAGGAGACACTGAATCAAGCCCAGCAGGCCCTGGAAGCGTTCGTGGACAATCCCAACGATTCCACGCGCATGCGCTTTTGCCAGACCCACCTGCACCAGGTGTGCGGCACCCTGCAAATGGTGGAATTTTACGGCGCCGCCCTGCTCGCCGAGGAAATGGAAAAGCTGGCCCGGGCGCTGGTGGATCAGCGTGTCGGCAACGTGGCCGACAGCCAGGAAACCCTGATGCGGGCGATCCTGCAGTTGCCCCCCTACCTGGACCGGGTGGCCAGCAGCCGGCGCGACCTGCCGCTGGTGCTGCTGCCGCTGCTGAACGACCTGCGCGCCGCCCGTGGCGAAGCGCTGCTGTCCGAAACCGCGCTGTTCAAACCCGACCTGCAACACGCCCAGGGCGACGGCCGTTTGCCCGATGCGGTGCTTAACGATCCGCGCTTCGCGCAACTGGCGCGCAAGATACGGCAGATGTTCCAGCTCGCCCTGGTAGGGGTGATGCGCAACGAAGACATGGATCGCAACCTGGCCTATATGCGCAAGGTGTTCGCCAAACTCGAGCAGGTCACCGGGGAGGCCGCCCGCGGGCCACTGTGGCGCATCGCCGACGCGTTGGTGGAAGGCTTGCAGGCGGACGCCATCGCGCTGGGCACCTCGGTAAAACAAATGCTCGGCCAGATCGACCGCACCCTGCGCGAACTGGCCGCCGACGGCGCCGACAGCCTGGAACGCCCGGCGCCCACCGAACTGCTCAAAAACCTGCTGTATTACGTCGCCAAGGCCGACCACGACAGCCCCCGCATCCGCGAGGTGCGCGCCGGCTTCCGCCTCGACGACGCGCTGCCGTCGGAAGATCTGGTCAACGCCGAACGCGAGCGGCTCACCGGGCCCGACTCCATGGCGATGAGCTCGGTGGTCACGGCGCTGTCCGAGGAACTGACCAAGATCAAGGACGCCCTGGAGCAGTTTGTCCACCAGGGCGACTCCAACGCGGCCACGCTGGCGCCGGAGACAATCCGCCTCAAACAGGTGTCCGACACCGTCGCCATGCTCGGCCTCGGCCAGCCCCGCACCCTGGTGGAAGAGCAGCTCAAGGTGATGGAGGCGATCGTCGACGGGCGCCGACCGGCGCACCGCGACACCCTGATGGACGTCGCCGGCGCTCTGCTCTACGTGGAAGCGACCCTGGCGGGGATCGGCGGCGACAACCGCCGGCCGGCACCGGCCACCGGCGCCGACCTGCCCCGCCATGTGGGTCAGGCTCTGGACGCGGTGCTGCGCGAATGCCGCGCCGGCCTGGAAGAAGCCAAGGACGGTATCATCGAGTTCATTGCCTCGCATTGGGACCACCAGCACCTGAAAACGGTACCCGACCGGCTCAATGCGGTGCGTGGCGGGCTGGAAGTGGTTCAACTCGACCGGCCGGCGGATATTCTTCGCCAGTGCGTACGCTTTATCGAAGAACAGCTGATGGCGGAACAGTCCAAACCGGACTGGCGCAGCATGGATACGCTGGCCGACGCCATCACCTCGGTGGAGTACTACCTGGAGCGTCTCAGCGACGACCCGGAAACGCGCGACGACATTCTCGGCCTGGCCCGCGCCAGCGTCAGCGACCTGGGCTACCCGTTGCCGGAGCCCGCTGACGAGCCGGAAGACGAAGAGCCGGAGGACACCGAGGACGCGCTGCCGGATCCGCTGAATGAAACGTTGGATGAACCGCTCGATGAGCCGCCGGTGCGGCTCTCCGACGACGCGCACCAGGACGACAACGGGCCCGACACTTCGACCGAAATGACGGCGCCGGAGCCCGCCGACCAGGGCGGCATCGAGGAACACGATGAAGAGTTGATCGACGACGAAATCATCGAAATCTTCGTCGAGGAAGCCGACGAAGTGCTCCAGGCCCTGGACCAGTATTTCCCGCGCTGGGCGGCCAACACCGGTGACGAAACCGCGCTGGTGGAATTCCGCCGCGCCTTCCACACCCTCAAGGGCTCGGGCCGGATGGTCGGCGCCACCACCGTGGGCGAGCTGGCCTGGTCGATCGAGAACATGATGAACCGGGTGATCGACGGCGCCATCCAGCCCGACGCCACCCTGATCGAGCTGGTGCGCACCGTGCACGGTCTGATCCCGGAGCTGGTGGACGCCTTCGCCCACCGCCGGCCGATGCCCTATGACGTAGCGCCGCTGGAAGAAGCCGCGTTCGCGCTCGCCGACGGCCAACACCTGGACGCGGTACCGAGCATTGAACGTCCGGACGCACCCCGGGAGCCGGAGACCGACAGCGGACCCGAAGCGGCGCCGGCACTGGACGACGATCCCCTGGCGGACCTGGATGCCCTCGATTTTCAGATCCCCGAGCAGACGGAAACCGCCGGTGACGCGGTCGATCCGGTGCTGCTGGATATCTTCCGCAGCGAGGCGGCGCGCAATCTCGAACTGGTGCGCGAGTGGCTGGACCGGATCGACCCGGACTTCACCGAGCACACCCTGGACGACCAGGTGCACCGCGCGCTGCACACCCTGAAGGGCAGCGCCCGCATGGCCGAGATCAACGCCATGGCGGAGCTGGCGGAACCGGCGGAGAAGCTGGTCAAGGAACTGGTCAACGGCG
>JBFJUC010000339.1:0-2776 GCA_041624875.1 Alcanivorax sp. | reverse complement strand
GCATGAACCGGGTTTCCGGGTCGGCGCCCAGGTTACCGATCAGAATGACTTTATTGACGCCTCTCGCCATGGCTGTTCGCTCCCTCTCTCTGTAACGGCCTATAACGGCACGTCTCTAAACGACTGATATATCAATGGGACAGCACCGGCCAGTGGCGGTGCTGTAAAAAGCAGATCGGTTATTGTGGCAGCTTTAGCCGCGCTTGAAACCCCCGGCGCCGGCGCCGGCCCAAACCGCTAGGCCCGCGGCTCCTGGACCTCGGCGCTGAGCGCCGTGAGCGCGTCCTCATCCAGCAACTTATTATCCACTTTCAGCAGTGCCAGACGCTGCTCGGCGACCACCACCGCCTCCAGCACGCCGGGCACCGAACGCAGCCGCGACGCCGCGTGATCCCAGTCCTGGGCGCTGGCCAGATGGATCACACGATTGTCGAGCTTGGGCAATTCCCCCATGCCGCGCAAGTAAAGTAGCCACGCCAGGGCGATAACAGCGCTGCCCATGAACACGGCCTCGGCGCCGACCCACTGATACAGGGCCCCGCCCAGCTGGCCGCCGATGAACACGCCCAGGAACTGGCTGGTGGAGTAGACGCCCATGGCGGTGCCGCGGGTGCCGGCGGGCGCGGCGCGGCCCACCAGTGAGGGCAGCAGCGCTTCGAGAAGGTTAAACGCCATGAAGTACACGAACAGTGCCAGCACAAAGTGCCAAAGGGTATCCCCGGCCAGCGCCAGCAGTATCTCGGCGACGATCAACAGCCCCACGGCGACACGTTTGATCGGCATGGCACCACGGCGTTCGGCGGCGATGATCAGCGGCACCATGGCCAGGAAACCGCCCACCAGCACCACAAGATAGAGCAGGCTGTGCTGCTCCAGGGCCAGCCCGAGGCGCTGTTTCAGCAGCTGCGGCAACACCACGAACGACGCGGTCATGGTCATATGCAGCACCAGGATGCCGACGTCCAGGCGACGCAGCACCGGGTCCCCGAGCACGGTCCGGAAACGCTGCGCGGCGGGCAGGGGCTCACTGCTGCGGACCCTGGGCGACGGCACCCAGACCGCCACTAACATCGCCGCCAGGCCCAGCACCGCGGTGAACCAGAACAACCCGCTCAGCCCCAGCCAGCGCGCCAGCAAGGGGCCCAGAATAAGGGCAAGAATAAAGGAAGAGCCCACCGCCATGCCGATCAGCGCCATGGCCCGGGTGCGGCGTTGCTCGCTGACCACGTCGCCGATCAGCGCCATGATCACACTGGCGATGGCCCCGGCGCCCTGCAGGGCCCGCCCCAGAATGACGCCGTGGATACTGTCACTGAGCGCCGCCACGACGCCACCGAGAACGAACAGCAGCAGGCCGATCAGCAAGAGAGGGCGGCGGCCAAAACGGTCCGACAACATGCCAAAGGGAATTTGCAGCAACGCCTGCATCAGCCCGTACGCGCCGATGGCGGTACCGATCAGCAGGGGGGTGGCACCGTCCAGCTCGGCGCCGTAAACGGCGAACACTGGCAGGAGCATGAACAGGCCGAACATGCGCAGGGCGAAAATCGCTGCCAGGGAGCCGGTGGTGGTCAATTCAGTGCGCCGCAACGCGGCCCGGGAAGCGTCCGTCATGGTCCAACATCGGTGATACATAAAGGGACGGCGAGTGTACCAGATTCAATCCCGCGTCGGGTGATGGCGGCTGAGTCCTCGCCGGAAGCCGGGCCTAAGCCGTTCCGCCCAGTGGCCGTCGGGCGGACGTTCCCCGGGACCACCGTATAATGGTAAATTGAACCCCCGCCAAAGCGATGATAAATTAGCCTCTTGAATCAGTTTTTTTTCGTATCCCTTCGCGGGACACAACCTCCCGGCACACGGGACGCATCATGGACGAATTAATGAACACTCAAGAATCCCAAAAGGTGTATGTGGTCGGCGGCCAGCATCTTCAGAATGCACTGCTCACGGAGTTTCTCGACAAGGCGTCGATTACCGCCAGCGCGGTGAAGTCGGTGGAGCAGGTCGACGAAGACGAGCTGCGCGCCGTGGAGCAAAACCTGTTCCTGGTGGATTTTCATTCCGTGGATGTGAATGACGTCATCACCCGCCTGCTGGAAACGGACAAGCGTCTCGATAGCGAAATTCTTATCGGCGTGTTCAATGTGGACGATGACGATGACCTGTCACGCCTGGCCGGCTTGCCGATGGTCAACGGCGGCTTCCAGCACGACTGTCCCCAGGGACTGCTGACCAAAGGCATCAAGTCGATGTTCGAGGGCGAGTTGTGGTTCCCGCGCAAGGTCCTCCAGCAGTACCTGGTGAAAAGCCGGGCCTTCAACAAAACCTTCGGCCGTAACGAGGTGAATCTCACCGACCGCGAAATCGAGGTGCTCAAGGTGATGGCCACCGGCGCCAAGAACTCGGAAATCGCCACGGTGCTCAACCTCAGCCCACACACCATCAAGACGCACATCTACAATATCTTCAAGAAGATCAACGCCTCCAACCGCCTGCAGGCGGTGAACTGGGCGCAGGAAAACCTCTAGCAGGCTGCCAACACCCCGCATGCCGGGCGCCGGGCCTCTCCGCGCGGAAATCGCGGAGCTCCCGACGCCCGGACTCCGGCATGACGACACCATCGTTCTTTCCCCCGTCACGCTCTTTCCCCTATACTGCACTGTTCATTCTGACAGTAGCCAAGGGCACGCCATCTCATGGATACCATTCTGGTTCGGGGCGCTCGCACCCATAACCTGAAAAACGTGGACCTCGACATTCCCCGTGACAAGCTGGT
>JBFJUC010000338.1:0-2776 GCA_041624875.1 Alcanivorax sp. | reverse complement strand
GTGGTCGGATTCGTCCCTCAGGTCTTCCACCATAGGAAGTTTCCTTCCCTGCATCTGTGCCGCAATTTGTTCCAGAACGCGGCCGCCTGACACCTGATAGGGCAGCGCGTGAATGACCACCATGCCGTCTTCCATTTCGTAAACGGCACGCATCCGCACCGAGCCTGTTCCGGATTTGTACATTTCCAGCAGGTCTTCCGGCGGCGTGATGATTTCCGCCTCGGTGGGAAAATCCGGACCCTTGATGTATTCGAGCAGGTCGTCCAGGGACGCGCCCGGGTCCTTGAGCAGGTGGATACAGGCCTGCGCCACTTCACGCAGATTGTGGGGGGGAATGTCGGTGCTCATGCCCACGGCGATGCCGGTGGTGCCGTTGAGCAGCACATTGGGCAGCCGCGCCGGCAGCAGCTTGGGCTCGTCCAGGGTGCCGTCGAAGTTGGGCACCCATTCCACCGTGCCCTGGCCCAGCTCGGCGAGCAGCACTTCCGCGTACGGCGCCAGCTTGGATTCCGTGTAGCGCATGGCGGCGAAGGATTTCGGGTCGTCCGGGCTGCCCCAGTTACCCTGGCCGTCCACCAGTGGATAGCGATAGCTGAACGGCTGCGCCATCAGCACCATGGCCTCGTAACAGGCGGAGTCGCCGTGCGGGTGGAATTTACCCAGCACGTCGCCCACGGTACGGGCGGACTTCTTATACTTGGCGGTGCTCTTCAGGCCCAGCTCGCTCATCGCGTAAACAATGCGCCGCTGGACCGGCTTCAGGCCGTCGCCGATCTTCGGCAGGGCCCGGTCCATGATCACGTACATGGAATAGTCCAGGTACGCTTTTTCGGTGTAGTCCCGCAGGGACAGGTCTTCGAAATCGTCTGCCATCTTTTATACTTCCGCCAGGTTGCCTTTCTCTTCCAGCCAGATCTTGCGGTCCGAGGCGCGCTTCTTGCTGAGCAGCATATCCATCAGCAGGTGGGTATCGTCACCGCCGGTCACGCTCAGACGCACCAGCCGGCGGGTATCGCGGGCCATGGTGGTTTCGCGCAGTTGCATGGGGCTCATTTCACCGAGGCCCTTGAAGCGGGTGACACTGACCTTGCCACGCTTCTTTTCCGCCTTGATCCGGTCGAGCACACCGGCGCGCTCCTCCTTGTCGAGGGCGTAGTAGACGTCCTTACCCACGTCGATGCGATACAGCGGCGGCATCGCCACGAACACATGCCCTTCGCGCACCAGCGCCGGAAAATGACGTAGAAACAGGGCGCACAACAGGGTGGCGATGTGCAGGCCGTCGGAATCCGCGTCGGCGAGGATGCACACCTTGCCGTAGCGCAGGGCGGTCAGGTCGTCGCTGCCCGGCTCAATGCCGAGCGCCACGGCGATGTCGTGGATTTCCTGGCTGCCGAGCACCTCCGCCGGGTCCACTTCCCAGGTGTTCATAATCTTGCCGCGCAGCGGCATGATCGCCTGGTACACCCGGTCACGGGCCTGCTTGGCGGAGCCGCCGGCGGAGTCCCCTTCCACCAGGAAGATTTCACTTTGCGCCGGGTCGTCGCTGGTGCAATCCGCCAGCTTGCCGGGCAATGCCGGGCCGCTGGTGACTTTCTTACGGGTGACTTTCTTGGCGGCGCGCAGCCGCTTCTGGGCGTTGTTGATGCACAGGTCCGCGAGCCGTTCGGCTTCGTCGGTGTGCTGGTTGAGCCACAGGGAGAAGGCGTCCTTGACCACCCCGGACACGAACGGCGCGGTCTGCCGGGAGCTCAACCGCTCCTTGGTTTGGCCGGCAAACATAGGGTCCTGCATTTTCACGCTGAGCACGTAGCAGGCCCGGTCCCAGATGTCCTCCGGGGTCAGTTTGACGCCGCGCGGCAACAGGTTTCGGAATTCACAAAACTCGCGCATCGCTTCCAACAGCCCGGAGCGCAGCCCGTTCACATGGGTGCCGCCCTGGGTGGTGGGAATCAGGTTCACATAGGATTCGGTGACCAGCTCGCCGCCCTCGGGCAGCCACAGCACCGCCCAGTCCACCGCTTCGGTTTCGCCGCTCATGGCACCGTCGAAGGGTTCCGTGGGCACGCGCTCCCAGCCCCGGGTGCTCTCAAGCAGATACTCCACCAGGCCGTCGGCGAACTGCCAGGTTTCGGTCTCGTCGGTTTGCTTGTTTTCCAGGGTCACCAGCAGCCCGGGGCACAGCACCGCTTTGGCGCGCAGCAGGTGGCGCAGGCGCGGCACCGAGATGTTGGGCGAATCGAAATATTTCGCGTCCGGCCAGAAGCGCATCATGGTGCCGGTGTTGCGCTTGCCCACGGTGTCCACCACTTCCAGATCGGCGGTTTTTTCGCCACCCGCAAACTCAATACGGTGCACTTCGCCGTCACGCTTGACGAACACTTCCAGTTTTTTCGACAGCGCATTGACCACCGACACGCCAACGCCGTGCAAGCCACCGGAGAACTGGTAGTTCTTATTGGAGAATTTGCCGCCGGCGTGCAGCGTCGCCAGGATCACTTCCACGCCCGGCTTCCTCTGCACCGGGTGCGGATCCACCGGCATGCCGCGGCCGTCGTCTTCCACTTCCACGCCACCGTCCTTGAGCAGGGTGACGCGAATGCTTTTGGCGTGTCCGGCCAGCGCCTCGTCCACTGAGTTGTCCACCACTTCCTGGATCAGGTGGTTGGGACGGCTGGTGTCGGTGTACATACCCGGGCGTTTACGCACCGGCTCCAGGCCCGAAAGGACCTCGATATTCTCGGAGGTATAGGTGTTGGCCATAAATCTCTAATCG
>JBFJUC010000337.1:0-2781 GCA_041624875.1 Alcanivorax sp. | reverse complement strand
GACCACCTCGGTGGCCTCGCCGCGCAGATTGATGCTGCGCCCGGGGATGGTGATGCTGGAGGTGGGCTTGAGCGCCATGCTGGCGCGCACGATCTGCCCGGAGGTGATGCCGCCCAGCACGCCGCCGGCGTGATTGCTGACGAAGCCTTCCGGGGTCATTTCGTCGCGGTGCTGTTCGCCGCGCTGGTTGACCACCTCGAAGCCGTCGCCGATTTCCACGCCTTTGACCGCGTTGATCGACATCAGCGCCTTGGCCAGGTCCGCGTCCAGGCGGTCGAACACCGGCTCGCCCCAGCCCGGCGGCACGCCCTCGGCGAACACCGTCACCCGCGCGCCGATGGACGAGCCGTCCTTGCGCAGGTCGTTGATCAGCTGTTCCAGGGCCGGCACCTTGTCCGCGTCCGGAAAGAAAAACGGATTGTCGTTGACGCTGTGCCAGTCGAACCGCTCGGCGCGAATCGTGCCGATCTGTTCGACACCGCCGTAAATACGCACGCCCAGACGCTGCTCGAGGAACTTGCGGGCAATGGCGCCAGCGGCCACGCGCATGGCGGTTTCCCGGGCCGAGGAACGCCCCCCGCCCCGGTAATCCCGGAAGCCGTATTTCTGTGTGTAGCTGTAGTCCGCGTGGCCGGGGCGGAAGGTTTCGGCGATGTTGCTGTAGTCCTTGGATTTCTGATCGGTGTTCTCGATCAGCAGGCCGATCGAGGTGCCGGTGGTTTTCCCCTCGAACACCCCGGAAAGGATACGCACCTGGTCGGGTTCCTTACGCTGGGTCGTGTAGCGGCTGGTGCCCGGCTTGCGGCGGTCCAGCTCACCCTGCAGGTCCGCCTCGCTGATCGCCAGACCCGGCGGGCAGCCTTCCACCACCGCACCCAGGGCGACGCCGTGACTTTCCCCGAAAGTGGTGACGCGAAAACGCTCACCAAAACTGTTCCCAGACATAGTGCTCCTCAGGCGCCTCAAGCGGCGATAAACTGATCCCGGAATGCTAGCAGCTGACGGCGATCCAGCATGAAAACGCCGTGCCCGCCACGTTCAAATTCAAACCACATAAACGGCACGTCCGGCCACAGGGCCGCCATATGCCGGTCACTGTTGCCCACCTCGACGATCAGCACGCCGTCCTCGGAGAGCCGCTCGGCGGCGCCGGCCAACAGGCGGCGGGTGAAATCCAGACCGTCGTGCCCCGAAGCCAGCGCCAGTTCCGGCTCATGGCGGTATTCATCGGGCATGGCGGCCAGATCCTCCGCGTCCACGTAGGGCGGGTTGGAGACAATCAGGTCGTAGGGGCCGTCCAACCCCTCCAGGCCGTCCGCCTGGACCGCCGTGACCCGGTCGGCGAGACCATGCTCGTCGATATTGCGCCGACACACCGCCAGCGCCTGTTCGGAGATGTCGCTGGCGTCCACCCGCGCGTCGGGCAGCGCGTGGGCGCAAGCAATGGCGATGCAGCCGCTGCCGGTGCACAGATCCAGCACCCGGCCGACCCGCTCCGGCGCCAACCAGGGCTGAAAGCCCGCCTCGATCAGCTCCGCCAGCGGAGAACGCGGTATCAGCACTCGCTCGTCGACGAAAAACGGCAGCCCGCAGAACCAGGCCTGCCCGGTCAAGTACGCCACCGGCACCCGTTCATTGGCGCGCCGTGTCAGCAGCGCCACGAAGCGGTCGATCTCATCGGGCAGCAGCCGCGCGTCGAGCATGCGCGGGTCTGTATCCAGGGGCAGCGCCAGCACGTGCAGCAACAACGCCAGGCACTCGTCACCGTGATCGTCGGTGCCGTGGCCCAGGTAAACCCCGGCGCGGCGCAGGGCGGACTCGCCCCAGCGCAGACAATCACGGGCAGTCTGAAGGGTGGCCAGGGCCTGTTGCTGTTCGCGGGGTTCAATCACGTCTTGGCTCCAAACGGGCGCGAAAGAGTATCACATTCTGCCACAGGGGAAGTCCCGGCGCGTCGGTCGATGGCGTCGTCACAGCGATGACATCCGGGTTTGCCATGCTGGATCGGGCACAGAAACGTAAATACGGATGACATTAGTGAAAAACCTGTTAAATTGCTTTATTCACGCAATCGAGGCTTTCATGCGAACCTGGCTCTTCAAGACCGAACCGAACGACTTCAGCATCCGCGACCTGCGTGATGCCCCTGATCAGATGACCGGATGGGACGGTGTACGCAATTATCAAGCCCGAAACCGGCTGCGCGATGAAATCCAGGACGGCGACCGGGTACTGATCTACCATTCGCGCGGACGCAATCCCTCGATTGTCGGCGAAGCCCAGGTGGTGTCCTGCCCCTACCCGGACCCGACCCAGTTCAAGCATGGCCACCCCGCTTTCGACCCGCGCAGCAGCGAGGATATGCCGCGCTGGTTCCAGGTGGACCTGCGCTTCGTGGCGCTCTACCAGAACCCACTCAGCCTCGCCAAGATACGCGAAGTGCCGGAGTTCGCGGATATGGAGCTGCTGGTGCACCCGCGTTTATCGATCCAGCACATCACCGACCGCCAGTACCAGCAGATCATTGCCCGCTGCGAACCGGAGCTGGCCACCCGCTCACCGCTGATCCCCGCCTTTTCCTGAAGCCGCTGTTGTTTCTCCGTAGCCCGGTTTGGTCTCGCTGCCTGTGTCCAGGACCCGCCGTGAATACATCCCTGTAGGCCTGCCGCAGCGGCGGACCGGATCGGTTCCCTGCCTCACACAGTCCTGGCACCGGGCACCAAGACCGAGCCTCCCAATGGAGCAAGCCTCCAACAGCGGCTACGAAGTAAGCTCTCTGGG
>JBFJUC010000336.1:0-2788 GCA_041624875.1 Alcanivorax sp. | reverse complement strand
GTGATATCGGTGATCCCGACTAGTTGTAGTCTGAAATGTCTAGCTGTAGTCTTAAACGTCTAGCTGTAATATTACATGCCTCAAAGGTACTGGATAAAACAGACTTAAACATCTCAAAGGCGCCGAATAAAAGCACCCCAAAAAAGGTCACCAACCATGAATGACGACTCGCCGTATACGCCCCCCAGGGTCTGGAAATGGGAATCAGAGAATGGAGGTGCATTTGCAAAGATCAACCGGCCGACAGCCGGTTCTACCCACGAAAAACCACTGCCTGGAGGCCAACACCCACTCCAGCTCTACTCACTGGCAACACCCAACGGCGTCAAAGTGACCGTCATGCTCGAAGAGCTGCTGGCACTTGGCATAAGCGGAGCGGAGTACGACGCTTACCTAATCAACATCGGCGAAGGCGAGCAATTCGGCAGCGGCTTTGTCGACATTAATCCCAACTCCAAAATCCCGGCCATGGTCGACTACAGCACAGCCACCCCCACGCGGATATTCGAATCCGGCGCCATCCTGCTCTACCTGGCGGAAAAATTCGGCGTGTTAATGCCCACCGACCCAACAAGCCGCGCCGAGTGCCTGTCGTGGTTATTCTGGCAGATGGGTAGCGCACCCTACCTGGGCGGCGGTTTCGGCCACTTTTACGCCTACGCCCCCACCAAAATCGAATACTGCATCGACCGCTACACCATGGAGGTGAAACGCCAGCTCGACGTGCTGGATCGCCACTTTGCGAACAAGCAGTATCTGTGCGGCGATGAATACTCGATCGCCGATATCGCCGTCTGGCCCTGGTACGGCGAACTGATGTTAAACAAGCTCTACGATGCCGCCGAATTCCTCGACGCCCCGTCCTACAAGCACATGAACCGCTGGACGCAGGAAATACTCGCACGACCCGCCGTACAGCGCGGGAAAATGGTTAACCGTTCTTGGGGTTCGCCGGAGAAACAGCTTCGCGAGCGGCACCACGCCAGCGACTTTGAAAACAGCACCCAGGACAAAATAGCAGCGCCGGAATAAGCCGGTTCAGGCGACTAATCAGGCGTTCCGGTTCGACTAAATTTTCCGTGCGACTATAGGTTCAGTGCTACTAAGGGTTCAGTGCCGCTAAAGGTTCCGTGCCACTAAAGTTTCCCGATGTGACCAGGACTGAATAACAGCCACCCTAGGCCCGACCACGCATTCGCCAGAAGCGATCAGGCGACACTCCCTGGGCAACCAGACCAAAACGCGAACCGGGCGGATCGCCGCGCATGATGATCGCATAGAGATCATTCAAAACACTGGTTTCACCGACATAGGAATGCGCCAGAAAATCTTCACCAGCTGCAGAAGCATCAATGGAATCCATGCCCCCGATAGTCAGTACGCCTCCGGTTGCATCCCCGGCCCGTGGGTGTCCATTCACCGTCAGTGAGGCCTTCAAAGCCTTGTCCCGATCAGAAGCATAGAGCGTGACCCGACCGCAGGTGCGCATAAGCGCCGCCGCGGCTTGCCTGAAGACATCTTTATCGATATCAGGGGCGGCAAGAATAATCTCCCTCACCAATGGTCCGTCACCTTCCTGCATCGCCAGGCCAATTTCCTTGAGCGCTGTGGTCAACACCCGGTTGCCCATGCTGTGGGCAATCAGAACCAGCGATTTGGCACCTGAGCGCTGCGCCACATCCTTCAAGAAGGATTTGAAATGACCCGCGCTGACTTCGGCGTTAGTCGCGTCATGTGTGTAGGGAATAACTTCGCCCTTCGACGGCCAACTGAACAGTATGGGAACAACAGACATCACGGCCTGGTGTTGCTCTTCCCCAACCAAGAACAGATCGTACGCCATCTGCGCAGCGCGGTGAGCCGCGCTCGCGAACGTGACATTAAACCCGTGAATAAAAACGAATGCTGTGCGCTCCTCGATGCGTGCCACCTCACCAGCAAGACTCTGAAAAAACGCGGCCTCGTTCAACACATCAATTTCGCGCAGAACAACATGCCTGGCAGGCGACTCCCGCCACAGACGCCAGACAGTCGGACGCTCTACCTGACCTATTTTATGACGCGCCGGAATACTGACCACGAGCCGTCCATAGTGCAATTGAGCACTTCGTTCAGCGTCATAGAATTCGTTCGGATCAGTCTCGCCGCTTGCCTCGCGATTTGTTGCGTAATGCACCGGGACGAAAACTTCCCCGGCATTGGATGTCAACGCGGGCTCCCCCACCAGCGAACCAGCTGCCTCATCCGCAGAGTCAATAGCGCTTTCGCGAAGCCCGTCCATCCCCGCTGTTACGCCGTGGAAGGAACGAGCCCTCTGGCGCGCGCCCTCAACTGCATTTACCGCTTCTTTAAGCCGCTTTACAGGTTTGAACGCCGGAACACGCCTGCTAGCCACCTGGATTTGCTGCCCGGTCATCGGATTCCGGCCGGCGCGCGCTGCCCGCGCAGTGGCCCTAAATACACCAAAAACGGGTATCGTTACCGTCTCACCGCGCGCCAGGGCTTCGGTAATGTTGCCTAAAATCGCTTCCAGAACCTTTGCAGCCCTGGATCTCGGCAGCCCTGTTGCGGTTGCTATCGCCGAAATGAGTTCTTTCTTATTCATGCCGTAACTCCCTGTAATAACCCGGCTACAATACCAAAACTCGCTAAAAACCACCCTTATTTATTTGTGTCATTGGCTCGCCCGACAAGTCGCTAGCCCTCAACGCCGCCGGTGCCCGCTTCAGCGCCTGGGTGGCTGCAGCAACTACCTGAGGCGCCACCACCGAAATGGCCAACACCAGCC
>JBFJUC010000335.1:0-2794 GCA_041624875.1 Alcanivorax sp. | reverse complement strand
CACTGTCTGGCCGCGCCCCTGCAGTGGTTCAACTTCTACGATTTCTGGCAGCAGGACACCCAAGAGCCGTGAACGCTTCGACCCCCAGCACCGTACTCTTCGATGGCGGCGACCTCCGTCTGGAACAGATCGACGCCCTGGCCGCCCGCCGCGCCGTCAGCGTGCTGGACGACGGCGCGCCGTTCCGGCGGCGCATCGACCGCGGCGCCGCTTTCCTGGATACCTTGCTCAAGGAAGAAGGCGTCATCTATGGCGTCACCACCGGCTACGGCGATTCCTGCACGGTGGCGATCCCCGAGGCGCTCACGGAAGCGTTGCCGGAGCGCATCTTCACCTTCCACGGCTGCGGCCTCGGCGACCACTTCGACGAACCGGCCACCCGCGCCATTCTGGCGGCGCGCCTGGCCAGCCTGTGTCGGGGCTATTCCGGCGTGCGCTACGAGCTGCTGCAGCGGCTGCACGGTTTATTGCAGGCGGACCTGCTGCCGCTGATCCCGGAAGAGGGCTCGGTGGGCGCCAGCGGCGATCTCACCCCATTGTCCTATGTGGCGGCGGTGCTCGCCGGGCAGCGCTCGCTGCGTGTCGAGGGGCGGGTGCGGGATACCGCCGAGGTCTTTGCCGAGCGCGGTATTTCACCCCTGACCCTGCGCCCCAAGGAAGGGCTGGCGTTAATGAACGGCACCGCGGTGATGACCGGGCTGGCCTGTCTGGCGTTCGCCCGCGCCGCGTATCTGGAACAACTGGCTACCCGCATCACCGCCCTGGCCAGCTTCGCGCTGGGCGGCAACCCGGCTCATTTCGACCCGGACCTGTTCGCGGTCAAACCCCATCCCGGCCCGGTGCGCGCCGCCCGCCGCCTGCACCAGGATCTGGCCGCCGGCCCCGCGCCCGGTCACGACGCCCGGCTGCAGGACCGCTATTCGCTGCGCTGCGCGCCCCACGTGATCGGCGTGCTCGGCGACACCCTCACGCAGCTGCGCGGCTTCGTGGAAACCGAGTTGAACAGCGCCAACGACAATCCGATCATCGACGCTGACAACCAACGGGTGCTGCACGGCGGTCACTTCTACGGCGGCCATATCGGGCAAGCCATGGACAGCCTGAAAACCGCCACCGCCAGCGTCGCCGACCTGCTCGACCGGCAACTGGCGCAATTGGTGGACCCGAAATTCAACCAGGGCCTGCCCGCCAATCTGTCCGCCGTGGAAGGCCCGCGCGCCTGCATCAACCACGGCTTCAAGGCGGTGCAGATCGGCGCGTCCGCCTGGACCGCCGAGGCACTGAAGCTGACCATGCCAGCCACCAGTTTCTCGCGCTCCACGGAGTGCCACAATCAGGATAAAGTCAGCATGGGCACCATCGCGGCCCGTGACGCCCTGCGCGTGCTGGCCCTGACCGAGCAGGTGTCGGCGGCGGTGTTACTGGCGGTCTGCCAGGCGGCGGAGCTGCGCCAGGCCCGCGACGGCGCGCCACTGCCCGAAGCCCTGGCGGAAACGCTCGCGGCAGTGCGGCGGGACAGCCCATCGCTGGTCGAGGACCGCCCCCTGGAGCACGAACTGCGCGGCACGCTGACGCGCCTCCGAGAACGGCATTGGAGTCTTTATGAGCCGCACCCCTGAAGCGCGCCTGCAACACAGCGTGGAGATCGAGATTCCCTTCCACGACGTGGACATGATGGAAGTGGCCTGGCATGGCCACTACGTCAAGTACTTCGAAATCGCCCGCTGCGCGCTGCTCGACCGGTTCGACTACAACTACCCGCAAATGCGCGATTCCGGCTACGCCTGGCCGGTGATCGATCTGCACCTGCGCTACGCGCGCCCGGCCCGGTTCGGCCAGCGGGTGACCGTCACCGCCACGGTGCGCGAATGGGAAAACCGCCTGAAGATCAGCTACCTGATCCGCGACCAGGAGGGCGTGCGCCTGACCCGTGGTCACAGTATCCAGGTGGCGGTGGACGTGGCCTCCGGCGAGATGCTGTACGCCTCGCCGCCGGTGCTACTGGAACGCCTGGGGGTCAGCGCATGAAAGCCCTGATCGCGTGTTTGCTTCTGCTCGCCGGCACCGTCGTCAGCGCCGGCGAACTGACCCTGGAGCAGGTCGCCGAACGCCTGCCCGATGCGCCGATCCTGCGCGCCGACTTCCGCCAGCAGCAGCACCTGGCGCTGTTGCCGAAGCCGCTCACCGCCACCGGCGATCTGTTACTGGCCGGCGAGCGGGGCCTGCTGTGGCGGGTACGCACGCCGTTCGAAAGCGAAATCAAACTGATCGACGGCACGCTCTACAGTAACGGCCAGGCGGATACCCTGCCCGGCGGCGAAGCCTTCGCCCGCCGCCTGATGGCGGTCCTGTCCGGCGACATCGAAGCGCTCAAACCGCACTTCCGCATCCAGGCCCGCGAGGAAGGCGACCAATGGCGGCTGGATCTCACGCCGCGTAACGACACCCTGGCCCGGGTACTTGCCGGCATTCGTCTGGGCGGCGAGCAGGGCCCGGAGTTTTTCCGGCTCGACTATCCCAACGGCGACTACAGCGTTACCCGCTTAAGCAACATCGAGTACCCGGACACGCTCAGCGACGCCGAGGAACGCCGCTTTGCCGCGCCGCGTTAGCCGCGGGCCACTGCTGTGGCTGCTGCTGGTCGGCCTCGCCGCCGGCGCCGGCGCGGTGAAACTGCAAGGCCCGTGGCTGGACAGCAATTTACTGTCGATGCTGCCGCAGGACCCGCTGCCGGCCAACGCCCGCGCCCTCGCCGAGCAGCACCAGGACCGTTTCACCGACCGCACCCTGTGGT
>JBFJUC010000334.1:0-2795 GCA_041624875.1 Alcanivorax sp. | reverse complement strand
CCTTCGATCAGCGCTGGCACGCCGCCGCCGCCCGCCTGGGCGTGGATATGAGCCTGATCGCCACCCAGGTCGGCCACGGCTGATGGCGAGGCCCGCTTGACCCTTCTCTCGTTCGACCATGGTACCCATAAGATCGGCGTCGCCAGCGGCAATGCCATCACCGGCACCGCCACGCCGCTGCCGGCCCTGACCTGCCGTGACGGCCAGCCGGACTGGGGTCGGGTCACCGCCCTGATGGAGGAATGGCGCCCGGAGACGCTGGTAGTGGGGCTGCCGTTGAACATGGACGGCAGTGAAAGCGAGTCCAGCCAGCGGGCGCGCAAATTCGCCCGCCGGCTGCACGGCCGTTTCGGTATCCGGGTGTGGATGATCGACGAACGGCTTTCCACCCGGGAGGCCCGGGAGCGCACCGGCACCCGCCGCGCCGACCCCAAGGTGGATTCCATGGCGGCGGCGGTGATCGCCGAGGGCTACCTCGGCGGCGCCACGCCGGTGGCGCCTTAATCACCAAAGCCGCGAACGCTTATTAGTGCTCCCTTGCAGGCCGAACGCCGTTACCCGGGCCTGCCGCTTGCGCTGACTTGACTGTCTTGGCTTGGCACGCCATATTCAACTCAATTTTGTGAAAACTGAGTTGAAAATGGCGAAGGTTAGGCAACCACCTGACATAGAAGAGGTTTTTAAAGGAAGCGGCAGCGCTGTTCTGGACGCTATGGCCGATTATGGGACCGTCGACGCAAAAGGTCGCTATTTGCATTGGCATGATTTGCGGCGCCGATTACCCGCCAACGTCGACAGGGAGGTGGTCTGGGTGGCGGTTAAACTGGCCCGCCAGAGTCTTCTCAAACCGGTGTTGTTGAGCGCGGCGGACGGTCGACCGTTTCAATTCTGCACGCCGGACACGGTGGAAAGCACGCTGCACGCCATTGATCGGCTGTGCGCGCCGTCGCTGCGGGATGGCGGTTTTGATCTGTCCAGCCATGGTCAGCGCGAGCAGTACCTGGTGGAAACCCTGATGATGGAGGAGGCGATTTCCAGCGCTCAACTGGAAGGGGCCGCCACCACCCGGAAGGTGGCCCGGGACATGTTGATCCGCGAACGCCGGCCACGCACCGAAGACGAGCGCATGGTGTTCAATAACTACCTGCTCATGAAAGAGGCCAAGCGCGCCCGGGATGAACCCCTGGATCTGTCGTTGATCTTCCGTTTCCACGAATTGGCCACCCATGACACGACACAGGCCGGGGTGGTGCCGGGGGAGCCCCGTCAGGGCGATGATGTGGTAGTCGTGGACCGGGACGGCGAAGTGGCGCATCAGCCGCCGGCGGCGGAACGCCTGCCCGAGCGTCTCAAGGCATTGTGCCGCTTCGCCAACGAAAGCCATGACGGCCGCGAGGGGCGGGCTTTCATCCATCCGGCGGTGAAAGCCATCATTCTGCATTTCATGATCGGCTACGAGCACCCGTTCGTGGATGGCAACGGTCGTACCGCCCGGGCCCTGTTCTACTGGTACATGCTCAAGGCCGGGTACTGGCCGTTCGAGTACATCTCCATCAGCGCCCTGTTGAAGGACGCGCCTATCCAGTACGGCGAGGCCTATTTATTCACTGAAACCGACGATAATGACCTGACTTACTTCGTGGTCTATCAATTGCGCATCATTCAACGCGCTATTGATGCGTTCCTGGAGTACGTACAAATCAAGCGACGGGAATACCTGGAGCTGATGGACTGGTTGGCGGACATGGGCGTCGGGCGCCGTTTGAATCATCGCCAGGGCATGCTGTTGCGCCAGGCCTTGAAGAACCCGGGCGTGGGGTTCACCGCCAAGGAAGTGAAGAATCTGTTCGACGTGTCGGAGAATACTGCCCGCGCGGACCTGCGCACCCTGGAGGAGCTGGAGGTTCTGGTGCCGCACAAGGCGGGCAAGACAGTGGAATACCTGGCCCGGGCGGACGCGGCGGAGCGACTGAAGCGCCGTTTGCGGGTGCGTCGCCGGACCCGCTGAACGGGCCGGCGGCGGCTCGCAAACCGGCTTGCATCTGCTACTCTACGCCGATTGCAACGCCAACCACCTTCAGGAGACACCCTTGCACTGGAACGAAGCGGACATCGACGCGCGGCTCGCCGCCATGGCCGAGCAGGTGACGTCCGGGTACGGCGAGATCGTGCCGGCGCTGGTGGGGATCCAGTCCGGTGGTGCCTGGGTGGCACGGGCGTTGAACGGGAAGCTGGCGCGGCCCGCCCCGCTGGGTTCGCTGAGCGTCAGCTTTTACCGTGATGATTTCGACACCCGAGGGCTCAAGCGGGCGGTACAACCATCGGACCTTCCGTTTGATGTGGAAGGCGCCCACATCCTGCTGGTGGATGACGTGCTGATGACCGGCCGCACCATCCGCGCCGCGATGAACGAGTTGTTCGATTTCGGCCGTCCGGCGTCCATCCGTCTCGCCGTGCTTTTCGACATCGGCCACCGCCAATTGCCGATCCGCGCCGATATTTGCGGGGAAACTTTGGCATTGCCGCCCCATCAGCGGGTAGAATTGGCCGGGCCCGCGCCTTTGACTGCGGAGATCAGAGACATAAGGCCTGAAGAATGACGCTTGCGCCGCCGCCCTCCTCCCGCGTGCAGCTCACCGAAGACGGAAAGCTGCGACACTTTCTTTCCGTTGAACATCTGCCCCGTTCCCTGCTTGAAGACATTCTTGATACCGCCGCCAGCTTCGTCGACGTGGGCGGACGCGCGATCAAGAAAGTGCCGCTGCTGCGCGGCAAGACGGTGGTCAATCTGTTCT
>JBFJUC010000333.1:0-2797 GCA_041624875.1 Alcanivorax sp. | reverse complement strand
TGCGTGGCGCTGATGAACCCGCGCACCGGCGGCGTGTTCGTGTCGTTCGGCGCCCACCCGAGCCTGGCGGTGGCGCTGGAGCGCAGCCTCACCGAGCTGCTGCAGGGCCGCAGCTTTGAGAATCTGAACGACGTGCCGTTGCCCACCTTCAACAGCCTGGCGGTGAGCGAGCCGAACAACTTTGTGGAGCACTTCATCGACTCCACCGGCGTGGTCTCCTGGCGCTTCTTCAGCGATAACGCCGACTACGATTTCCACGAATGGGATTTTTCCGGCAGCACCCAGCAGGAAGCGGAGAACCTGTTCGGCATCCTCGAAGACCTGGGCAAGGAGGTCTACATGGCCGTGCACGAAGACCTGGGCGCGCCGGTCTGTCGCATCCTGGTGCCCGGCTATTCCGAGGTCTACCCGGTGGAAGACCTGGTGTGGGACAACACCAACAAGGCGCTGGACTACCGCGAGGACATCCTCAACCTGCACAGCCTGGACGACGACCAGCTGGCCGATCTGGTGGAGCACCTGGAAGAAAGCCAGATCGACGACTACACCGACATCATTACGCTGATCGGCGTTGAGTTCGACGAGAACACCGTCTGGGGCCAGCTCACCGTGCTAGAGCTGAAGCTGCTGATCAACCTGGCCCTTGGCCAGCACGAGGAAGCCCTGGAGCGGGTGGAAGCCTTCCTGCAGTTCAACGACAACACCGTCGAACGCAATTTGTTCTACCGCGCCGTGAGCGCGGTGCTGGAGATCACCCTGGACGACGAGCTGGAACTGGACGACTACCTGCGCAACCTGCGCCGCATGTACGGCGACGACACCCTGGACGCGGTGCTAGGCTCGGTGGACGGCAGCGTCCGCTTCCACGGCCTCACGCCCACCAACACACGCCTCGACGGCCTGGAAAAACACCAGCGCCTGATCGAAAGCTACAAGAAGCTACACGCCGCCCGTGCGGCGCGTAACAGAGAAGCGTAAATGGTGCCTGTTAGGTCCGGCCGCCTTTTCCTTTTAAGCTTATTCTAAGAAGACTAAAGAAGGTGAGATGGAATGGAGCTGTCATACGAATTCTTTGGGTCTCTAATAGGTGCAGTTGTCGGCTCCACTTTGGCGGGTCTTGGCTTTATATATAGGAAATCATCTGAGCATAAGGGGGAGCTTAGAAAGTTGATTTTCCTTCTTATGGAAATGTATGGTTTCTTGAAGGCTGCCGAGGTACTAACGCCTCAAAAATACTTGGCAGCGTGCGAAAACGTAATGGTGAGTCTGGGATGTGAAGAAACACCAAATAAAGACGAGCTATTTAAAGTCATGGAGCCGCTTATACAACCGCAGATTGAGACGGCTCTAAATGATTTAGGTAATTGGGATGGTGGTGAGTATATTGATAGTCTTAAATCAGTTGCCCGTTATAACCCCGTTGCTGCGTATCGTTTAAGAAACAACACTCTTCTGAAGTATATTGTCCCGGAGATGAGAAGATACTGGGATCGTTATTTGAAGACTCTTGACGAGCATGGTTTGTCGAGAGACGAAGCGGAAAAGAGTTTTCCGGTTTTAGAAGGCGGCATGCTAAAAACTGTTAGATTGGAGCTCAGAGTGGATATTTTGAGCCTGGCTCGATCAGTAAGTTATTTAGAGTTTTTCAAGCTTAAGAAGGCACTTCATCGCTTTGAGACCCGTGATACGGAGACCGCGATGGAGCCGCTTATCCGTGATCTTTTGATCGGAATGGGTCATTTAAAAAGTGATCTTCCCGGCGGCTAGCCATGTTGCGCCGAGTTTGTGATTAGGCTGGGTAAATCAAGAAAGCCTTTCTTGGGGCATCATGCGCTTATGCAGAATGCGCACGATGTGCACGGCGCCGCCTTCCGTCAGATAGAAAATCAGATGGCTGCCTTGGGGCTGCTGCCGGTAGCCAGCGCGCACGTCCTCGCAGGGTCGCCCCAGCTCCGGCTGCTTGGCGAGCCGGTGAAAAGCCTGGTCGAAGGCGAGCACATACTGATTACGTTGCTCGCGCCCCCAGCGACGTTCCGTGTAGCGTGCGATGGCGCGCAGATCCGCTTTGGCCTTCCTGGAAAGCGTAAAGGTGGGCATCAGGTGGCGTCTTCCCGGTCCAGTTCCTCAATAAAGCTGTCGTAATCGTAGTCGGCGACGCCGCTGCTTTCGCCGTCCTGGAGCATTTTCCGGAGGGTACCGAGGCGGGTCTCCGAGTCCTCGAGCAGGCGCAGCCCCGCACGGACCACCTCGCTGGTGGAGCTGTAGCGTCCGCTGTTCAGCTGCTCCGCGACGAAGGTGTCGAAATGCTCGCCGAGGCTGATGCTGGTGTTCTTTGGCATGGCGCACCTCGAAAGTACCAATAATTGGTATTATTTTGCCTCCGAGCCGGGCCTGGCGCAAGATGTCGACACTCCAGCGAGGCCGGGAGCAGGCGCGGCGCCCGGATCACGTTAGGATGGAGCAAACAGGAGAAATAACTATGGCAGCGCCCCTGATCCCGATCCTCAAAGCGGTCGCCCCTTACGTGGCTCAAATCGCCTCAATCGCGATACCCGCTTTCACGTCACGCTCCGCCGAGCCCGGCCAGGCCGACCCGGTGGTGGCCAAGCAGATTCAGGAACTGCAGGAAGCGGCCACCCACAACGCGGAATCGGTACAGGTGCTGGCGGACAAACTGCAGCAGGCCCTGGACGGCATGGAGATGGCGGCCAGGGAGTCGGAGGCCCGGTTCGCCAAATACAGGCTCGCCCTCGCCGTCGCCCTGCTGGTCTCCGGTGCTTCTTTGGCACTGAGTGCT
>JBFJUC010000332.1:0-2801 GCA_041624875.1 Alcanivorax sp. | reverse complement strand
ATTCACCCACCGGGCTACAGAACCACCAGGTTATCCCGGTGGATCAATTCTTCCTCGTTCATGAAGCCCAGCACGTCGGCGATTTCGTGGCTCTTCTTGCCGCACAGGCGGCGGGCGTCGGCGGCGTCGTAATTGACCAGACCGCAGGCCACACGCTCGCCGTGCTGGTCCTCGCAGGCCACCATTTCACCACGCGAAAACTGCCCGAACACATCCACCACCCCCACCGGCAGCAGGCTGGACCCGGCCTCGCGCAGACGCCGGGCCGCACCGTCGTCGAGAATCAGCCGGCCGCGCATGCGCAGATGGCCGGCCAACCACTGCTTGCGGGCGTTCATCGGCGAGGTGTCCGGCAGCAGCGTGGTGCCAGGGGCGTGGCCGTCGACCAGCTCGGTGAGCACCTCCGGGCGGCGCCCGGACGCGATGGTGGTCATGGTGCCCGAGCGCGCCGCCAGCGCCGCCGCCCGCACCTTGGTGGTCATGCCGCCACGGCCCAGCCCGGAACCGCCACCGCCGGCCATGGCGGCCAGGGCCGGATCGGAAGCACGGGCACTGGGAATCAGACGGGCCGCCGGGTTCTGGCGGGGATCGGCGTCGAAGAGGCCGTCCTGATCGGTGAGAATCACCAGCCGCTCGGCCTCCACCAGGTTGGCCACCAGGGCCGCCAGGGTGTCGTTATCGCCGAAGCGGATTTCGTCGGTGACCACGGTGTCGTTTTCGTTGACCACCGGCACCACTGAAAAGCCCAGCAGGGTCAGCAGGGTACTGCGCGCATTCAGGTAGCGCTTGCGGTCGGAGAGATCGTCATGGGTGAGCAGCACCTGGGCGGTGTGCAGCCGGTGTTTCTGGAAACAGGATTCCCAGGCCTGCACCAGCCCCATCTGTCCGACGGCGGCGGCGGCCTGCAGCTGATGCACCGAGTCCGGGCGGCGCGCCCAGCCCAGCCGGGTCATGCCCTCGGCCACCGCGCCGGAGGACACCACCATGACGTCGATGCCGCACTCGCGCAGGGCCACGATGCGATCCACCCAGACCTGCATCAAGTCGCGGTCGAGACCGCGGCCATCATTGGTAAGCAGAGCGCTGCCTATTTTGATTACCCAGCGTGCGCGTTGCGCCATGGTGCCCTTCCCGCTTTCAGTAAAGTGATGACCGATCAGGGTTCGTAGACGATCTCCACGTCGTGATCGTCATCATCATCGTCGTCGTCATTATCGCGGGCCACTCGGCGATCCCGCTTGATTTCCTGGATCTTCTCACGGGCCTCTTCTTCCAGGCGCGCGCGCAGATCGCGCTGCTCGGCGGCGTAGTCCGGATCTTCCTGTTCACGCAGACGGCGTTCTTCAATCGCGTTCATCAGCGCGTAGACCAGTTCTTCACAGCCCACCCCGGCGGCGGCGGAAATGCGGAACACTGGCCCCTGCCAGCCCAGTTCGTCGACGATTTCAGCGACCCGCTGCTCCGCCTCGTGGTCGGGTAACAGGTCGATCTTGTTGAACACCAGCCAGCGCTCCTGCTCGGCCAGCGCCGGAGAGAACCGGTCCAGCTCGTCGGCGATGGCATCGATATGGTCCGCCGGGTTGCCGTCCAGGGGCGCCATGTCGACCACATGCAGCAGCAAACGGGTGCGCGCCAGGTGCTTGAGGAAACGAATACCCAGCCCGGCGCCTTCGGCGGCCCCTTCGATCAGGCCGGGAATATCGGCGACCACGAAGCTGCGGTAGCGGTCCGCCTTCACCACCCCCAGGTTGGGGATCAGAGTGGTGAAGGGGTAGTCCGCCACCTTGGGCTTGGCGGCGGAAATGGCGCGGATCAGCGTGCTCTTGCCGGCGTTGGGCATGCCCAGCAGGCCCACGTCCGCCAGCACCTTGAGCTCCAGCCGCAGGCGCCGGGTCTCGCCGGGGGTGCCGTTGGTGGTCTTGCGCGGTGCCTGGTTAACGCTGCTTTTGAAGTGCACGTTGCCGAGCCCGCCACGGCCACCCCGCGCGACCATGACCTTGTGATCCACGGCGGTCAGGTCGGCGAGCACCTCGTCGGTGTCCACATCCACCACGGTGGTGCCCACCGGCACTTTCAGCACCACGTCCTCGGCGGATTTACCGGTCATCTGCCGGCCCTTGCCGGGCTCGCCGTTACGCGCCTTGAACGAGCGCTCGTAACGGTAATCCACCAGGGTGTTCAGGTTGCTGTCCGCCTCCACATAGACATGACCGCCGGCGCCGCCGTCCCCCCCGTCGGGGCCGCCGAACTCCACGTACTTTTCACGACGGAAGCTCAGGCAGCCGTGCCCCCCGCTTCCGGCGCGGACATCAATGGTGGCTTCGTCGACGAATTGCATGGTGACGGCTCTTAATAGCGATTAAAGGGGGCATTCTAACGTAGGGCGTACAGGCGGCCACAAAAAATCGCCAGGAGCGATTTTCAACGTCGCGCCAGAGACGGCCCGAAGGGTGGCCGCCAGGGAAGGCGGCCACAAAAAAGCCCCGCGGGCGCGAGCCTCGCGGGGCTTTTTCAGATCCCGGAGGGATCAGGCCACGGGCTCGATCACCACGTATTTGCGGCTGAGCGGGCCTTTGACTTCGAACTTCACGCGTCCGGCTTCCTTGGCGAAGATGGTGTGGTCCTTGCCAATCCCGGTGTTCACTCCGGGGTGGAAACGGGTGCCGCGCTGGCGAACGATGATTTCGCCGGCCTGAACGACCTGGCCGCCGAAGCGCTTCACGCCAAGGCGTTTACTTTCCGAGTCGCGACCGTTACGAGTACTACCACCGGCTTTTTTATGTGCCATGTTTCAATCCTCT
>JBFJUC010000331.1:0-2817 GCA_041624875.1 Alcanivorax sp. | reverse complement strand
GTGGGCGCCGTAGCCGTGCTTGGGGTTGAGCACCACATCCTTGTACTCCTCGGAGATATCAATGATGTGCAGCTTGATGCCCAGCTCCTCGGCCACCCAGAGGGCGTTGTTGCGCTTGTTCTTGTCCTTGTCTTTCTTGCGAATCGCGTGGGTGTGACCCTCCACGCAAAAGCCGGTAAAGAAGTTCACCCCCTCCACATGGATGCCCTGCTCCTGCATCACTTTTACCGCCAGCATGGAATCCAGCCCGCCGGACACCAACGCGATGGCGCGGCGCTGGAGCGGGTCGGCGCTGGGCCGGGTGGTGACGGGTGCGGCTGCCTCGGACATAACAATACTCGCCCTGCTTTAAAGGAGATGGTCGGAAACGGGCGGCAGAGTATAGCAAATCACGCGTTATTGACGAAGCGCCGGGATCACGGCGCCTCCCGGGCGTAGAAGCGAGACATATCCTTCAGCAGCTGAACGATATTGTCCCGGGTCTTCATAAGCACCACGCCTTCATCGGGGACCGGGCGGTCATCGGCATAGCTAATGCTCATTTCCGCCAACCCGCCAACGCTCGTCGGCATCGACACCTTGTATTCCGGGCCCAGGTAGGCCATCGCGTTCCAACTCGCTACCAGCCGGTAAGGCTCCTCGCCGGCCTGATCCAGAGGCACACCCTCGGCATAGTCCGACGCCGGACTGGTCACACCCAACCGGCCCAGAACCGTGGGCGCCACGTCCAGGTGACTGGTCGGGACGTCCACCACCGCCGGTTTGATATCCAGGCCGGCGATCACCAACGGCACACGGATTTGCTGCTCATGAAACGCGGAGTTATGGCCCCAGCGGCCGTTTTCCATGAACTCCTCGCCATGGTCGCCGGTGATGACCACAAGGGTGTTCTCAAGGCGCCCGGTTTCACGCAGATGGTCGAGGACACGGCCCAACTGCTGGTCGAGGTGGTGCACGGAATTAACATAACGATTGAAGATCAAAGGCATATCGCGACGCAGATCCATGGTCGCGTAGTTCAATTCGCGCAGGTAATCGGGCCGAATAACACTGTCTTCCGGAAAGTAGTAACGGGCATGGGGCGACTCAAAAAACATAAACCCAAAGAAGGGCCTGTCGCTGTCCTTGTCCATGAACGAGAGCAAACGCGACACATTGCGGCGGTCACGTTGCCAGCCAAGCCCCTCGTCATCACTGTGCAGCTGGTCCTCCGGCACCGACGCGAACACCGTTTGGTCGAATTCGGGATAGCTGAAGCGGGCACTGGTATAGAGGCCGAGCCGGTAGTCGCGACGCTGCAGCTCGGTGACCAGCACCGGCGGACGGCGATGGTTGAGGAAAGAGAACCAGTAATTGCCCGGCAGCCCGTAGAACAATGAGAACAATCCCATCCGCGTGCCGTTGCCCCCGCTCACGTGCTGTGTGTAGCGGCGCCCATTGTCGGCGGCGAAGCGCCACAGATTGGGCATGATCTCCGGGGTGAGCATGTCCGCGCGCAACGACTCGGAAACCAGAAAAAGGATATTGGGAGAGGCGGGATGTTCGACGAACTCAAGCGCTCGGGCGGGATAGTTAAGCCGGCCCCCCTCCTCCAGTTTGAACTCGCCTCTTCGAGGGGGCTGATACCCGAAGTGCTCAGCCAGCCCGGCGAAGGTCGCCGGCTGATAGAACGGCACCGATTGCGCCGCGGCGAGGACCGGTCGATAGCCCGCCAGGTCGCTGAACCCGTACGCCAAACGCTCGCCGAGCATGCCCACCAACAGCACCGCCAGGACCAAGCGGGAAGCCGGCAGAGGGCGCCGCCCCAGCCACATCAGCCCGCACTCCAGCACCACCACCAGGACACAAACCAGCCCCGTCACCAGGATCGCCGAATCGCTCCCCCCCATGGAGGCGATACCTCCGGGGGTGATCAGCAGATTCCAGACAAAGCCATTGAGGTGAAAACCGTAAAGCCCGTGGATTTGCGCATCCACAATGAACAACAGCAGCGTGGCGGCACTGAACAGCACCGCCACACCGCTCGCCAGACCGGCATGTACGAAACGGTGCAGCAAGGCGGTGATCACCACCGTGGGCATCAAATACAAAGCGACATAGCCGACCAGGGCGCCGACCAGAAAAATCACCGCGGCCGGCGGGCCGGTCAGGGTGTCCCCGGCGATGTAAATCAGAATCGCCAATAGCGCCAGGTAATTCACGGCAAAGAAAACCCCGGGGAACCGACCCCGAGGTGAGGATGCTGTTTTCATGGGCCAAACCTGTTGAAGTGTTACCTTCAACCTAGCCCGGAAAACTTAACTCAGGCTTATGGCCCCGCTAGGGCGCCTCGGGGGTTTCCGGCAGCCGCGCCACAGCGAATTCACGTTTGGAGAGCATCAGACGGCGGGCCACCGGCTCCAGGTTCCAGTCCAGGCCGTCCAGATGGTCTTCGACGATACGGCAGCGGCGCAGCAGGCCGTCGTCGTTGGCGATCTGAATGTTCAGCCCGGGGCGGGCGTTAAGCTCCAACATCAGCGGTCCCTTGTGCTTATCCATCACCAGATCCACGCCCAGGTAACCCAGGCCGGTGAGTTCATAGCAGCGGGCCGCCAGCTCCAGGCAGGCTTCCCAGTCGGGAATCTGCACGCCGGCCACCGGGTGGGCGGTGTCCGGGTGACGATCGATCTTCAGGTTGTGCCAGGTGCCGCTCAGGGTGACGCCGGTGGCGATGTCCACGCCCACGCCGATGGCGCCCTGGTGCAGGTTGGCCTTGCCGTCGGACTGGCGGGTGGGCAGGCGCAGCATGGCCGCCACCGGGTAGCCCTTGAGCACGAT
>JBFJUC010000330.1:0-2853 GCA_041624875.1 Alcanivorax sp. | reverse complement strand
GACCGCCTTCGCCAGATGAATACTGAACAGGCCTTCGTCGTCCACCCAGCTGGACAGCGGCGCGAAGCCGGCGTCGCTCAGTTCCCGGGTGAAGGTCTCCACCGTGAATTTATAGGAGTTTTCGGTGTGAATGCGACTGCCGGGCGTCAATTCGATGGTGTGGCCGTTGACCTGGATGGTTTGCGCTTTTTTGCACTCCAGGTGCATTTCGATGCGCCCCAGCGCTTCGTTGTAGAACGCCCGGTGCTCGAAGGCGGCGACGTCGAAGCCGCATTCCAGTCGCGCATTGAGATGCGCCAGGGCGTTGAGGTTGAAGGCGGCGGTGTGGCCGGCGCTGTCGTTGTAGGCCGCGTTGAGCCGGGCCGGGTCCTTTTGCAGATCGGCGCCGATCAGCAGGTAGCCGTCATCGCCGGCCAGGCGGCGCAGGCCGGCCAGGAAATCAGCGCGGGCGGCCGGCTCGAAATTGCCGATGGTGGAGCCGGGGAAAAACACCAGCCGGGGCACGCCGCTCGGGTAGCCGGGCAGATCGGCGGGGAAATCCAGCGCCTGGGAATAGTCCGCGCACACCGCGTCGAAGCGCACCCCGGGGTATTCACCGGCCAGGGCGCGGCTGGCGTCGAGCAGGCACTCGCGGGAAATCTCCAGCGGCATGTAACCGTAGGGCCGCCACTGATCGAGCAGAATGCGTACCTTCTCGCAGCCGCCGGCGCCGGGCTCGGCGATCACCAGATCGTCGCCCAGCTGGGCCGCCATGCCGGCGGCGTGCTCGCGCAGCAACGCCGCCTCGGTGCGGGTGGGGTAATACTCTGGCGTGCGGGTGATGGCGTCGAACAACGACGAGCCGCGTTCGTCGTAGAAGTATTTCGGGTCCAGGGTGGGGCGCGCCGCCGACAGCGACGCGGCCACTTCCCGGGCCGCGTCCGCCACCGGCGGGCGCAGGTCCAGGAAGGTCAGGTTAGGCAATAATTGTTGGGGTCGGGGCACGGCCTGCCTCCATGCTTTGTGCCAGACGTACGCCGCTGAATTGCCAGCGCAGATGCGGGTAGAAGAAGTTGCGGTAGGTGGCGCGCACATGGCCCGGCGCGCTGGCGCAGGAGCCGCCGCGCAGCACCATCTGGTTGCACATGAACTTGCCGTTGTACTCGCCCACGGCGCCGGCGGCGGCGGCGAAACCGGGGTAGGGCAGATAGGCGCTGGCGGTCCATTCCCAGACGTCACCGAACATTTGCGCCGGGCCCCGGGCGTCGTCGCCGGCCACACCGGGGTGGAAGCGTCGGTTGTCCACGAACCCGCTGTCCGGGCCGGTGGGCACCGGCCGCTGCGCGGCGGCGTATTCCCATTCCGCCTCCGTGGGCAGACGCTTGCCGCTCCAGCGGGCGAACGAATCGGCTTCGTAATAATTCAGATGGGCGACCGGCTCCTGCAGGTTCACGGGCCGCGGGCCGGCCAGGGTGTAGTGGCTCGGCGCGTCGCCGTCCAGATTCCAGTAGAGCGGGGCGCGGGCGCCCTGTTCCTTGAGCCAGGCCCAGCCGTCGGAGAGCCACAGTTCCGGGCGCCGGTAGCCGCCATCCTCGATAAAGGCCAGATACTCGCCGCAGGTGGCCGGCCGGCTGGCCAGAGCGAACGGCTCTAACCACTGGCGATGGCGGGGCGTTTCGTTGTCGAAACAGAAGCCGTCGGCGGGGTCGGCGCCGATCTCGGTGAGGCCGCCAGGATACTCGTGCCAGCGTAGCGCCGGCGCGTTCCCGTCGCGGTCTTGGCGGGGCCGATACACCGGCGCCAGCGGATTTTGGAAGAAACTGAATTTCAGATCGGTGACCAGCAGTTCCTGGTGCTGTTGTTCATGCTCGATGCCCAGCGCCACCAGATTCGCCACTTCGTCGTGCACGTCCGGGCCGGCGAGCAGCGTCTGCAGCGCTTCGTCCACGCTGGCCCGCCAGGCGCGCACCGCTTCGTTGCCGGGTCGGGACAGCAAATGCCGCTGGGGGCGCGGGTACTGTTCGCCGACGCCGTTGTAGTAGCTGTTGAACAGATATTCGAAACGTTCGTCGGAAGGTTTGTAGCCGGGCGCGAAAGGCTTGAGGATAAAGGTCTCGAAGAACCAGGTGGTATGGGCCAAGTGCCAGCGCGGGGGGCTGACTTCCGGACAGGCCTGCAGGCCCATGTCCTCGGCGGTGAGCGGCTCGCAAAGGGTGTCGCTGAACGCCCGGGTTTCCGCCAGGCGCCGGGCCAGGCCGGCATGCCGTGGTTGCTTGTCTGGCTGGCTCATAAGGGTGCTCCCTCTCGCTCTTCATTAACAAGAATGCGTATCTCCCTGAGCGGAAGCAACAATGTAGCCCTGGGTTTGCGTGGTTATACTCAAGTTTTACACAAGGAGACAGTATGAACATCCAAGGTAAAGTCGCCGTGATTACCGGTGGGGCCTCGGGCCTCGGCCAGGCCACCGCCGAAGCGATCATCGCCAAGGGCGGCAAGGTGATGATCCTCGACCGTGATGAAAAGAAGGGTCCGGAAGTGGCCGCCGAACTGGGCGAGAACGCCGCCTTCGTGCAGACCGACGTGACCGATGAAGCGTCCGTGCAGGCCGCCATCGACGCCACCAAGGAAACGTTCGGTGCGATCCATGTGTGCGTGAACTGCGCTGGCGTGGGCTCGGCGATGAAAACCGTGGGCCGCGAGAACAAGCCTCACGACCTGGGTGTGTTCAACATGGTGGTGCAGATCAACCTGATCGGTACGTTCAACGTGGCGCGTCTGGCGGCGGCGGTGATGGCCGAGAACGAGCCCGGCGAGGACAACGAGCGCGGCCTGATCGTCAACACCGCGTCGGTGGCCGCGTTCGACGGCCAGGTG
>JBFJUC010000329.1:0-2865 GCA_041624875.1 Alcanivorax sp. | reverse complement strand
GGAGGCGTCCGTGGACGCCGGCTTCGACTGGCGCCTGCTGGCGGCAATGGCCTACCAGGAGTCCCTGTGGGACGCCCAGGCGATCTCCCCCACCGGGGTCGAGGGCCTGATGATGCTGACCAACCGCACCGCCCGGGAAATGGGCGTTTCCGACCGCACCGACCCGGCCCAGAGCATCCGCGCCGGCGCCGCCTACCTGCGCAAGCTGCACGACCGGGTGCCGGACCGCATCCAGGAGCCGGACCGCACCTGGATGGCGCTGGCCGCCTACAATATGGGCATGGGCCACCTGGAAGACGCCCGCGTGCTCACCGAGCGCCAAGGCGACGACCCGGACCTCTGGCAGGACGTGAAAACCCGCCTCACCCTGCTCGACGACCCCGCCTACGTGAACCAGCTTCGCTACGGCGCCGCCCCCGGCGGCCAGGCGGCGGTGTACGTTCGGCATATCCGCCGTTACTACGACCTGCTGGTGTGGGCCAACAACTCCGACCGCCATCGCGCCAACATGGTCGCTCTCGCCGACTGATTGTGGGAGCGGGCTGTGAGAGCGAGCCCCGCTCGCGAAAGGCCGGCAATGCCGGCCGGCAGGATCCCAGAGACCTATAATTAACGGCGCTGCCGAAAGAAGTCGCGCAGCAATTGCGCGGCTTCCTCCGCGCACACCCCGCCGGCCACTTCGATGCGGTGGTTATAGAAACCCCGCTCGGGCAGTCCTAACTGACTTTCACAGACCCCCGCCCGGGGCTCCCGGGCGCCGTACACCAACCTGGCGATGCGGGCGTGCATGAGCGCCCCGAAGCACATGGTGCAGGGTTCGATGGTGACGTACAGGGTGGCGCCGGAGAGCCGGTAATTGCCCTGCCGGGCGGCGGCGTCACGCAACGCGTTAACCTCCGCGTGACCGGTCGGATCGTGGGCAATGATCGGCCGGTTCCAGCCCTCGCCGATCACCTCACCGTCGCGCACCACCACCGCGCCCACCGGCACTTCCCCTTCCCCGGCGGCGCTTTCCGCCAACGCCAGCGCCCGGGCCATCCATAATTCGTCGTCTTGGGCCATCGAGGGCTTCTCCGTTTCAGCTTGCCGACATGGTACGGTCCCTGGTCGTCGCTTTCAGCTACAATCAGCCCTCGACGCGCCCCCGGGGCGACGTAACCCTATGCAAAAAGGAGCCGCCACCATGACCACTCTGGGCACCCCCAATGCGCCCGGCGCCACCCGCGTGCTGCTGCTGGGCTCCGGCGAACTGGGCAAGGAAGTCAGCATCGAGCTGATGCGGCTGGGCTGTGAAGTGATCGCCGTGGACCGTTACGCCAATGCGCCGGCCATGCAGGTGGCCCACCGCAGCCATGTCATCGACATGCTCGACGGCGCCGCGATTCGCGGCGTGGTGGAACAGGAGCGGCCGCACTTTATCGTGCCGGAAATCGAGGCCATCGCCACCGACGAGCTGCTCAAGCTGGAGCAGGAAGGCATCACGGTGGTGCCCACCGCCCGCGCCGCCCGCCTGACCATGAACCGGGAAGGCATCCGCCGGCTGGCGTCGGAAGAGCTGGGGCTGAACACGTCCCCGTACCGTTTCGCCGGCACCCGGGAGGAATACCTGGCGGCGGTGCGCGACGTCGGCCTGCCCTGTGTGGTCAAACCGGTAATGTCGTCGTCCGGTAAGGGGCAGAGCCTGGTGAAACAGGATCAGGACATCGACGCCGCCTGGGACTACGCGCAATCCGGCGGCCGCGCCGGCCAGGGCCGGGTGATCGTGGAAGGGTTCGTGGATTTCGAATACGAAATCACCCTGCTGACCGTGCGCCACCGGGACGGCACCTCGTTTTGCGCGCCCATCGGCCACCGTCAGGAAGACGGTGATTACCGCGAGTCTTGGCAGCCGCAACCGATGAACGACGCTGCTCTGGTGGAGGCGGAACGCCAGGCCCGCGCGGTCACCGACGCGCTGGGCGGGCGCGGCCTGTTCGGCGTGGAGTTCTTCGTCAAAGGCGACCAGGTGTGGTTCAGTGAGGTGTCACCCCGTCCCCACGACACCGGCCTGGTCACGCTGATGTCCCAGGACCTGTCGGAATTCGCGCTGCATGCCCGCGCCATTCTCGGCCTGCCGGTGCCGCTGATCGAACAACGCGGCCCGTCGGCGTCCTCGGTGTTGCTGGTCAAAGGCGAGTCCACCGACATGCGCTTTGGCAACCTGGACGAAGCCCTGGCGCAACCGGATACGGATCTGCGCCTGTTCGGTAAGCCGGAGGTGAGCGGCAGCCGCCGCCTGGGCGTGGCCGTGGCCCGCGCCGACAGCGTGGACCGCGCCCGCGTAAAAGCGAACAAGGTGATCGCCGCCATCAAGGTCGAGCTATAACGTCAAACGGAGAGGTCTTTCATGTATCAGGATACGCACAGCAAGATCATTGGCTATCTGCTCTGGATTTTCGGCTTCATGGGCGCCCACCGTTTCTACTACGGGCGTCAGATCACCGGCACCATCTGGTTCTTCACCCTGGGGCTGTTCTTTATCGGCTGGATCATTGATCTGTTTCTGATTCCCGGCATGGATGAATCCGCGGACATCCGCTATCGCTCAGGCCCAACGGACTACAACATCACCTGGATTCTGCTCACCTTCCTGGGGATATTCGGCCTGCACCGGTTCTACATGGGCAAATGGATCACGGGGATCCTCTACCTGCTGACGGTGGGCTTATTCGGGCTGGGGATTCTCTATGACTACTGGACCCTGAACGGGCAGATCAGCAGCAAGAACATGATGCACGGGTCGCTTTAAAGGGGGTATGCAGGCCGGCGGGATTCCACGCGTCTCTGGAATCCCGCCGGGTGGCTCTTGCCAACTTTGCGCGGGCG
>JBFJUC010000328.1:0-2871 GCA_041624875.1 Alcanivorax sp. | reverse complement strand
TCATCCTTGCTTCCCCACCTATTTTACGTCCAGGCTCACGGTCGTCCGTGTAAGCCGCCCCTGGAACTTTCCTCTCTTTCTCGCACACCAAGCCACACCTCTGTGCGCCGATGACGGCGGACGGGTAAGATAGGCGTTTTCCCACATCGGACAGGACAGGGTTTCCCCATGACTCGAGAGCGAGACGTCAAACTGGGTGATATCGACGACGTATCCGTGGACGAGCCGCGCCGGCAAAAAGCCAGCGCCACGCCGCCCCAGGGCGGCAACGGCGGCGACCGGGGCAAGGGCGGTGGTGGTCGTACCCCGCCACCGCGCCAGGCGCCCCCGCGCAGCGGCGGCGGCAACGGCGGCTGGATCTTTCTCACTCTGGTGCTGGCGGTGGCACTGGCCGTAGCGTGTGCTTACTTCTACCGGGAGATCACCGCGCTGCAGGGCCAGATGGAAACCCGCATGGGCATGTCTTCCGAGCAGCTGGAGAACCTGCAGGCACGCCTGTCGGCCACCGACGAGTCGCTGGACCAGACCGGCGGCAAACTGCGTGAGACCCTGGACAACCAGAACAAGGCCATCGATAAGAACGGCGATGAGATCCGTAAGCTCTGGGATGTCAGCAACAAGCGCAACAAAGAGTGGATTCAGGAAAACCAAAAAACGGTGCAAAGCCTGCGCGATTCTCTCAAGAGCAACGACAGCGCCCTGGCCGGCCTCAAGAAAACCGTCGGCGGCTATGACCAGAGCATCAAGAACACCCAGAGCCAGATCGCCGACCTGAAAACGCAGATCGACAGCGCCGTCAAAGCGGTCAACGAAAGCAGCTCGCAGTGGCGCACCCAGATCAACCAGCTGGAAACCCAGGTGGATGTGGTGGTCGACACCGTCAAACAGCTTGAGCAGCAGAACCAGAGCCAGAAGGCCGCCATCGCGCAACTGAAGAGCAGCGCCGGCAGCTCCGACCAGCTCAATAAACGTTTGGACGATATCGACGCTGCCATCAGGGCGTTCGATCAGTACCGTATTCAGGTCAACAATCGGCTGGACCGGTTGGAACAGTAACGTCGGAAGTCGGACAGACCGTGTCGGGTTACACTTCGCTAACCCGACCTACCGCTGCTATAATGCCGCCGCTTGCGCCAGTGGTGGAATTGGTAGACACGTCAGGTTTAGGTCCTGATGCCGCAAGGTGTGGGGGTTCAAGTCCCTCCTGGCGCACCATCTGACAATATGAAAGGGCGGTTCACGCCCGGTTTCCAAGGAGGGAGACATGCAACCACGAGCCAGGACGGCGCTCGTCCTCACCACGTTGACCGTTTTTTCCTTTACCTCGCTTTCCGCCACCGCAAGCGACGACCGCGCGCTGGATGCGCGCATCGCCAAGTATGCCTCAATCTGTGACGACTACGAGCGTGCCAAGACGCAGCTCGAGTGCCATCGGCCGCCTGGCAGTTATAAGCACGCCTATGAGATGACCGGCCAGGCCCGCGAGCGGGCGCTGGCGCAGGGGCGCAAGTTGCTGCGGATGCGCAAAGAGACCGATGAGGCGATGGATCGGGTGGGGCGTGATCGGCGGCTTTATCGGTAATTAACGCTATTTCTTCTTGAGTTTCGCCTTCAGGTTCTTGTCCATGCGGCGGAAGAACGGCTGGGTGAGTTTCACCGCCGGGCCGGGCGCGGCGGCGAGTACCAGGCTGCCGAGGGTGCCCAGGGGTTTGCCGACGCGGGCGGGGCGGTCGCGCAGGGCCTTGAGGATCCAGCCGGCGGCGTCTTCCACGCTCATCATGCGCATGTGCTTGTAGATCTCCGTGCGGTTGGACATCGGCGTGCGCACCATGGGGAAGTAGACCATGGTGGACTGGATGCCCTTATGGCCTAGCTCTGCGTTGAGCGAGCGGGAGTAGGACTCCAGCGCCGATTTGCTGGCCAGGTAGGCGGAGAACAGCGGAATCGGCACCTGGGCGGACAGGGTGGAGGCGTTCACCACCTGGCCGCGGCCTTGCTCCAGAAAGCGCGGTATCAGCCCCATGGTCATGCGCACCGCGCCGATGTAGTTGAGCTGCATGGTGCGCTCGTAGTCGTGGATGCGGTCCAGCGCTTCGAGGATGGGGCGGCGGATGGAGTGGGCGGCATTGTTGACCAGGGCGTCCACCCGCGAATGTTCGTGCAGGATGGCGTCCAGGCTGGTGGTGATGCTGTCCGCGTTGGTCAGGTCGGTGGGGTAGATCCAGGCCTTGCCGCCTTTGCGGTGGATGTTGTCCTGCACCCGTTCCAGTTCCTGTTCCCGGCGCGCCACCAGGCACAGCCGGGCGCCTCTTGCGGCTAATTGGTAGGCCGCTTCCTCGCCGATGCCGCTGGAGGCACCGGTGAGCACGATGGTTTTATTCTTGAAGGTCATTGATCAGGCCTTTTTCCCGGGCGGCCTGCATCACCAGGTCGCCGGTGCTGCCCACCGGGCGCGCGAAGGAGCGGTCGTAGTGGGCCTGGTTGAGGGCGTGGCACTCCTTGCTGATCCGATCGTAGAGCTCACGGGGCGCCATCCCTTCGCTGGCCGGTAGCGGCTCCAGGCCGAACACCCGGTAGTCGATGCGCTGGCGGCCGGCGGCCTTGAGCAGTTCCGGCACCCAGCCCGTGGGGGAGAGCTGGGTCTGGTAGCGCAGGTTCTGATAGTCGAGCTGGCTGGCGAGCGCGTCGGCGTCGAGGACCTCGAAGTAGTTGCTCACCACGAGACCGAGGAGCTCGTCGAGACGCTCCCAGACGATGCGTTTCTGCTCGTCGGAGTAGGCGTTCCAGTCCACCACTTCGTGGCTGAAGCGGCGGCAGCCGCGACAGACGGTGTCGCCGAAGACGGTGGAACAAACGCCGATGCAGGGGGTG
>JBFJUC010000327.1:0-2878 GCA_041624875.1 Alcanivorax sp. | reverse complement strand
CCATCACCACGAAGACGTTATAAAACATCGGCTCGCGGACTTCGTAATCGACGCCCACGGACAACTGCCCGCCGGCTTTCTGGATATCCAGATCACGCACGCCAATGGCGTTCACCTGGTTGATGGTAAAGCGCTTGCCGATGGCGTCGTACACTTCGCGCTCGGACATCAGCGCGGTCTTGCTGTCGGAAAGCACCGAGTTGATCGCCGAGCGGATGGTGCTGTATTCCATGTACGCGGGGACCATCCGGAACGCGGCGGTGCCGAACACCGCCAGGATAATCAGCACCACGACCCAGCCGATAAGAGAGAGCCCCCGCTGACGGGAAGGTCCTGTCATCATTATTCTGCCTCCACTTTGTCGATCGCCCCATTACGAGAGAAGCTGGGCCAGGAAAAAATCGGGTCCCAGTGCATCCAGATCAGGAAGGCTTCCCCCACCACCAGGTCCTCGGACACCACGCCCCAGAACCGGCTGTCGTTGCTGTTGTCCCGGTTGTCGCCCATCACGAAGTAGCTGCCCTCGGGCACCTGCCACTCGCCCTGGGTGCGGCTCGGAATCATGGCGTCGCCGCTGTACGGATTGACCCGACCTTCCTGCCAGATCAAATGCGGCTGGTCCCCCAGTGTCTCTATGTACTCGCGGCGCCATACCCGGGCGTTGCGCTCGCGGCCGACCCGCTCCCGGGACACCGCCTTGCCATTGACGTAAAGCACGTTGTCACGCACCGCGATGCGGTCGCCGGGCAGCCCCACCACCCGCTTGATGAAGTTCTGCCCGGTATCTTCCGGGTACTTGAACACCATCACGTCGCCGCGTTCCGGCTCGCCCACCGGGATGATCTTGGTGTTGGTCACCGGCAGACGCAGGCCGTAGGAAAACTTATTCACCAGAATAAAATCATGAACCTTGAGGGTCGGCAACATGGAACCGGAGGGAATAGTGAACGGCTCGACAATAAAAGAGCGGATCACCAGCACGATAAACAGCACCGAAATCAGCGAATTGGAGGTCTCCACGGTGTTGCCGAGCATGCCCTTGCGCTGGCGCAGTTTGAGCGCCTTGTCCGCCAGCCAGATGATTACCGTGACGAACAGCGCCACGGTCAGCCACATTCCCACATCGATATCCATTTAGTCATTCACCTTGAGTACGGCCAGGAAGGCGGCCTGGGGGATTTCCACGTTACCCACCTGCTTCATACGCTTCTTGCCTTCTTTTTGCTTTTGCAACAGCTTTTTCTTACGCGACACGTCGCCGCCGTAACACTTGGCGGTGACGTTCTTGCGCAGCGCCTTGACGGTCTGGCGGGCGATGATCTTGCTGCCGATGGCGGCCTGAATGGCCACATCGAACATCTGCCGAGGCACCAGCTCCTTCATCTTCTCGATCAGGGCGCGGCCGCGGTGGGCGGACTGATCCAGGTGGCAGATCATCGCCAGGGCGTCGACCTTGTCGCCGTTGATCAGCACATCCACTTTCACCAGCTTGGTGTCCTGGAAGCGCTCGAAGGAATATTCCAGTGACGCATAGCCCCGGCTGGCGGACTTCAGGCGGTCGAAGAAATCCAGCACCACTTCGGCCATGGGGATATCGTAGGTGAGCGCGATCTGCTTGCCCAGGAACTGCATGTTGATCTGATCGCCACGGCGCTCGGTGCACAGTGTGATCACATTGCCCACGTACTCCTGGGGCACCAGGATATTGACCCGCGCGATCGGCTCGCGGAATTCCTCGATCAGGTTGCTGTCCGGCAGCGACGACGGGTTATCCACGTACAGCGTGGAGCCGTCGTTGAGAATCAGCTCATAGACCACGGTGGGCGCGGTGGTGATCAGGTCCAGGTCGTATTCGCGCTCCAGGCGCTCATGGATGATCTCCATGTGCAGCATGCCCAGGAAGCCGACCCGGAAGCCGAAGCCCAGGGCGTCGGAGCTTTCCGGCTCATAAAACAATGAGGCGTCGTTGAGCGCCAGCTTGGAAAGCGCGTCGCGGAAATCCTCGTAGTCGTCCGCGTTGACCGGAAACATGCCAGCATACACCTGCGGCTTGACCTTCTTGAAGCCGGGCAGCATCTCCACGTCCGGCGTCTTGGCGTGAGTCAGGGTATCGCCCACCGGCGCGCCGTGGATGTCCTTGATGGTGGCGCTGACCCAGCCCACCTCACCGGCTTCCAGAATGTCGGTCTCTTTACGCTTGGGGGTGAACACGCCCAGGCTGTCGACGACATGGTTCTGGCCGGTGGATTTGACGTGGATCTTGTCGCCTTTTTTAAGGCGGCCATAGCGGATCCGCACCAGCGAGATCACGCCCATGTAATTGTCGAACCAGGAATCAATGATCAACGCCTGCAAACGGGCATCGCGCTCGCCCAACGGCGCCGGAATGCGCTCCACCAGCTGCTCGAGCAAATCGTCCACGCCCAGGCCGGTCTTGGCCGACACATGGCAGGCGTCGGTGGCGTCCAGGCCGATGATCTCCTCGATCTCCTCGGCGACGCGGTCGGGCTCCGCCTGGGGCAAGTCCACCTTGTTCAACACCGGCAACACTTCCAGGTCCTGCTCGATGGCGGTGTAGCAATTGCCCACCGACTGCGCCTCCACACCCTGGGCGGCGTCCACCACCAGCAGCGCGCCCTCGCAGGCGGCCAGCGAGCGGGACACCTCGTAGGAAAAGTCCACGTGGCCCGGCGTGTCGATGAAGTTGAGCTGGTAGGTCTCACCGTTACGGGCGGTGTAGTAGAGCGTCACGCTCTGCGCCTTGATGGTGATGCCGCGCTCGCGCTCCAGATCCATGGAATCCAGCACCTGCTCCTTGAGCTCGCGGTCGGACAGCCCGCCGCAAACCTGAATGAAGCGGTCCGCCAGGGTGGATTTG
>JBFJUC010000326.1:0-2883 GCA_041624875.1 Alcanivorax sp. | reverse complement strand
TTTTCTCGCAGGTAAGCGATTTCTGATTGTCGGCGTCGCCAGTGACCGGTCGATCGCCACCGGTATCGCCGAAGCCATGCACCGCGAAGGTGCCGAGCTGGCCTTTACCTACCAGAACGACAAACTGAAAAGCCGGGTGCTCAAAGCCGCCGAGCGTTACGGCAGCAACGAAGCGCTGTGCTTTCCCTGCGACGTGGCCTCCGATGAGCAGATCGAGCAGGTGTTCGAAGGGCTCGGCAAGCAGTGGGACGGCCTCGACGGTGTGGTCCACGCGGTGGGCTTCGCCCCGGGCAACGAGCTGGACGGCAATTTCGCCGACGTGGCCACCCGCGAAGGTTTCCGCATCGCCCATGACATTTCCTCCTACAGCTTCGTGGCCCTGGCCCAGGCGGCGCGCCCGCTGATGAAAGGCCGCAACGGCGCCCTGCTGACGCTGACTTACCATGCCTCCCGCCAGACGGTGCCCAACTACAATGTGATGGGCCTGGCCAAGGCCAGCCTGGAAGCGTCGGTGCGTTATCTGGCCTCCAGCCTGGGCCCGGAAGGCACCCGCGTAAACGGCATTTCCGCCGGGCCAATCCGCACCCTGGCCGCGTCCGGCATCAAGAAGTTCCGCAGCATGCTGGACTACAACGCCGCCAAGGCGCCGCTGCGCCGTAACGTAACCATCGAGGAAGTGGGCAACACCGCCGCCTTTCTGTGCTCGGACCTGGCCTCCGGCATCAGTTCCGAGATCACCTACGTGGACGGCGGCGCCGCCACCGTGTCCATGCCGTTCGAGGAGCCGGGCGAAGAGAGCTGATCCATCTCTACCGACGCTCCATAAAAAAACCCGCCGAAATCGGCGGGTTTTTTTTGGCAGCCGGCGATCCGCTTAGAGCGGCGGGGCCGCCGGCTGCGGCTGGGGCTGCTGCGGCTCGCGGGGCTGGCTGAGGCGATCCGGGTGCAGCTCCACGTCCAGGCTGTCGCGCAAGAACGCCATCACCTGACGGAAACCGCGCTCGCCTTCCACCCGCGCCAGCTCCTGCAGCGCCTGGCGCTGCTGTTCCGGCTCCAGCGCTTCCACCGAACCGTCTTCCACCGCCGTGAGCTGAAACGCCACCAGATCGCCGTTACGCAGGCTGGTGAAACGGATCGGGCTGCTTTCGCCATCGGCGGGCCGTGGCGTGGCGAAGACGGAATCCACCACTTCCATGGCCGGCTCGGCAGCGCCGCGCTGCAGATCGGTTTCTTCCTCCACCTCACTGTTGAGCTGTTCGGCCACGGCGTTCAGGTCGGCCCCCTCTTCCACCGCCTGACGGGCCTGCTGGGCCAGCTCTTCGGCGCGGGCGCGGGCCTTGCGCAGACGCAATTGAGCGCGAATATCCGCGCTTACTTCCGCCAACGGCAACGGCTCCGCGTCCTTGACCTCTTCCAGACGCAGTGCCAGGAATCGGCCCGGGGCCACTTCCAGCAAGTCGCTGTTGCGGTCCTGCTCGCGAACACTGTCACTGTTCAGCGCTTCACGCACACGGGCGTTGTTCAGTGCCGCGGGCAGGTTCTGCATGGAGACCCAGTCGGTGGTCTTCAGTTCCAGGCCCAATTGCTCGGCGGGCACCTGCAGATCGCTGTGCTCGTAGACCAGCTCTTCCAAGGTCACCAGATCCTCGGCGAGCAGGGAATCGGACTGGGCGCTCTGCAGATCGGTGACGATCTGGTCGCGCATCTGTTCCAGCGGCGGCATCTCGGCGCGTTCTTCCTCGAGCACCTTGAGCAGGTGCACGCCGGCCTCGGAGATCACCGGTTCGGAAACATCACCCACGTCCATATCAGCCAGCGCCTGGTCCAGGGCATCCGGCAAGGAGCCCTGCCCGACGACACCCAGGTTGCCGCCGCTACGGGCGGTGGCGGCGTCGTCGGAATATTCCCGCGCCACCTCGGCGAAGCCAGTGCCCTGCTCCAGAGCCTGTCGCGCTTGCCGGGCCCGCTCCACGGCGGCATTCTCGTCACGCTCGTCGTTCACGGCAATCAGCACGTGAGCCACTTCCCGACGGGTGGCGGCGCTGTCACGCATCTGTTTGCGCGCTTCGTATTCCGCCTGGATTTGCTCGTCCGAGATCGCCACCTGATCCCGGTAACGCTCCGGGGTCAACTCAATATAGCGCACACGCAGTTGTTCGGGGCGCATGAACTCGGATTGGTTCTGCTGGTAGAAATCCGACACGTCCTGATCGGATGCCTCGGCAGCCCCACGCAGGCTGTCGACGCTCAGGCGCACATAGCGAATATCGCGGCGCTGTTCACCCAGGCGACGCTGCTCGGCAAGCTCCCCTTCCAGGGCGAAGTCGGTGGCGGCGAACGCGTTGCGGTACTGCTGGCTGATGCGTTCCTGGCGCAGCGAGTCCAGATAGCCCTGCGGGGTCATGCCCTGGGCACGCACCATGCGCTCGAACTGGGTCTCGGAAAAACGGCCGTTCTCGTAGAACATGTCGTTATTACGAATCAGCCTGGCCGCCTGACCATCACTGAACGCCATTTCCGCGTTATGGGCGGCGGCGATCATCAATTGCTCGTTCACGATTCCCTGCAGCACCATCTCAGGGCGAATAAACGAATCGAGCATGGATTCATTAATATCCGGGCTCTGCTGGCGCAGCATCTGACGCAGTTGCTGAGTACGCGAACTGACGTATCCGCGGCTGATCTTGTTGCCTTCCACTTCGGCAACAGCGCTGTCACTACCCCCTCCGGTGAAATAACCGTAAAACCCGGAAATGATAAAGGGAAGAATGATCGCGGCGAGCAGAACCTTGCCCACGGGTCCGCGGACAAATCGTCTGAACTCCTGCATGGTTTACTCCAAGGAATCTCTAATCTTTTTATAGGGTACCGTCTTTTTACCGG
>JBFJUC010000325.1:0-2916 GCA_041624875.1 Alcanivorax sp. | reverse complement strand
TGCCATTTACGGCCGCCCCAGCAGTGGTCCGCCTGGCTCTTCAGGGGCTGGCGCATTTCCTCGGGGCAGTTCGCCTCCAGCCAGGCCCGGGTTTCCGCGCGGAACTGTTCGAGATCCGACATCGCTCTCCTCCTCGAGCGCTTCCCTGGGCGGCCGGCCGCCATAGGCGGCGCGGTGCTTGGGAAGCTGTTATGAAATTGCTTTTCATTTATCTCAGTGTGACCGAAGTATGTTGGCCCCGTTGCAGGGCGTCCAGGGTCAAAAACGGCATGGTTAGCGGCAGTTGTGTCATCAATGACCAGCCCGGCGGCGCAAAGGGTCAATGGTATAGTGGAAAATCACAGGCATGATTGTCGAATCAGGGAAAACGGTCAGGGTGATGACATGGCGTACCCACAGGTTGAACTGGAAAGCAGTCCCCGCGACACCATTCTGGACGCCTCCGCCCGCTGCTTCATGGAGCGCGGCTTCAAGGCCACCAGCATTGACGATATCGCGCGTCGCCTGGGGGCCACCAAGGGCATGGTCTATCACTATTTTGATTCCAAGTCGGATCTGTTCTTCGAGATCCACCAGCGGGCCATGGACGCTCTGGTGTACGCGGTGGACCCGGAAGTACGCCGCCCGGCGTCCGCCCAGGAGCGGCTGCACGGCATGGCCCGCCGTCATGTGGAAACCCTGATCGAGACCCAGCACTACCAGCGCGCCGTGGTGGAAGGGGTGCAAATGCACCTGCGGGTCAGCACCACCGAGGCCCAGCGCCAGCGTCTGATGCAGCTGCAGGACCGGCGACGCCGCTACGAGCAGGTCTTTTTGAAGGTGCTCCGCGAAGGCATCGACGAAGGCGATCTCAACGCCAGCGAACCGCGCATCGCCATCAAGCCGGTGCTCGGCGCCCTCAATTCGGTGATCAACTGGTACCACCCTCGCTACGACGACGCCCCCGGCAGCCGCGAGCGGCTGGTCGACGGCGTCGTCACCGTCGCGCTGCGCGGCCTGGTCGCGTAGGTCGGGTTAGGCCGCAGGCCGTAACCCGACAAGCCACTATTTCTTATTCAGGAACTTATCGAAGATGGCGCGGGTTTCGTCGCTGAACATGCGCTCGGCGAACAACACCGATTCCTTCTTGATCTGCTCACGGATGGCGTCGGCGCCGTGGCGGGTCAGCTGCTTGGTGTATTGCAGCGCCTGGGGCGGCTTGGCGGCCAGTTTCGCGCCCAGTTCCAGCGCCTTGTCGCGCAGCTCGTCGTCGCCGCAACGGTAGGCCACCAAGCCCATGCGCTCCGCCTCGTCGGCGGTCAGGGTGTCGCCGGCGAGCAGCAGGCGGTTGGCGTTCTGGCGCCCCAGCAGGGCCGGCAGAATCAAGCTTGAGCCGGCTTCCGGCACCAGACCCAGATTGATAAAGGCGGTGTAGAAACGGGCGCTGTCCGCGGCGATCACCAGGTCGCAGTGCAGCAGCAGGGTGGTGCCGATGCCGGTGGCGTTACCGTGCACCGCCGCGATCACCGGCTTGTCCAGCTCGATCAGCCGGTGCACCAGATCCATGGCCGGGCTCTGCTTGCCATCCTTGCGTGATTCCGGGTCCGCGTTGAGGAAATCGCCGATATCGTTGCCGGCGGTGAAGGCGCGCCCTTCAGCGTTCAGCAGCAGGGCGGTCAGATCGTCCCGGTCCCGGTAGTGATCCACGGCCCGGCTGATATCCCGGTACATCTCCCCGCTCAGGGCGTTGAGCTTATCGGCCCGATCCAGGGTTACTTCCAATAACTTGCCGTGCTCGGTAACGCGGACATAGCCGCTCTGCAGTGCCAGGGCGCTCATGGTGTTCTCCTGTCTCTCGCCAAGTCCAAATAGCCCAACAAAATATCGGAATTGTATTTCGCAAAGCAAGCGCCGCGATCAGTGCTTGTTTATGCATGGTATTTATTGTGCAGGATTCAAAATATCAATTTCACTAACTAAGCGGCCTGTTCTAGGCTGTCTTCATTGCAACTCACACAGGCGACACCATGGCCCAGTTCCACCTGATCCGTCACGGCCAGGCGTCCTTCGGCGCCGCCAACTACGACAAGCTTTCCCAGCTGGGGCACCAGCAGGCGCGCTGGCTTGGCGAGTATTACCGCCAGCGCGGCCAAACCTTTGATGCCTTGGTCACCGGTGACCTGGTGCGCCACGTGGAGACCGGCGAGGGCATTCAGGAAGGCCTCGGCAGCGCACTGACCCCCGACCTGCAGCCCGGGCTCAACGAGTTTGACTTTCACTCCATCGTCGATGCCTACCTGAGCGCCCACCCCGAGGAAGTGCCGCCGGAAGGTGCCTCAATGGCCGCCTTTTACCGTGTGCTGAAAAAAGCCATGCAGCGGTGGCAAGCGGACCGGCTGGAAGGCAACCTGCCGGAGAGCTGGCAGGGTTTCTGTGACCGTGTGGCCGGCGCCATGGCGCACATCCAGGCCCAGTACGCGGATTGCGACCGGGTGCTGGTAGTCAGTTCCGGCGGTGCCATCGCCATGTGGATGCGTCACATGCTCAACACCGCCGACGACACCGTGGTGGAGCTTAATCTGCAGTTCCGCAACACCGGGGTGACCCAGGGTTTCTTCAACAAGAACGTTTACCGCCTTTCCATTTTCAATCAGGTCCCGCATCTGGACCAGGAAGACCGCGGCGACGCCATTACCTATAGCTAAGTGAGATACAGCTAGAACGGACCAGAGAGGCCGAATCACCAAGGCCGGCTTATTCAAGAGGAGAGCAGCATGGATTTCGAACATTCAGAAAAGACCCAGGACCTGATCAACCAGGTACGCACCTTCATCGATAACGAAGTGGTGCCCGCCGAGCATACCTACCACGAACAGCTCGAGCAGAACCCCTGGCAGACTCCGCCGATCCTTGACGAGCTGAAAGCGAAAGCCAAAG
>JBFJUC010000324.1:0-2935 GCA_041624875.1 Alcanivorax sp. | reverse complement strand
TTGGGGCCCGCCCCCGTCGTTATGGGGGTCCTGAATGTGACCCCCGATTCGTTTTCCGATGGTGGCCGCTACACCTCCCTGGATGCCGCGCTGCGTCAGGCCGAGCAGATGCTCAGCGACGGTGCCGCGATTATTGATGTGGGCGGCGAGTCGACCCGTCCGGGCGCCGCGCCGGTCTCCGAACAGCAGGAGCTGGACCGGGTGATTCCGGTGGTGGAGGCTCTGCACCGGGAGCTGGACGCTCTGGTGTCCGTGGACACCAGCACGCCGGCGGTGATTCGCGCCTGCGCCGACGCCGGCGCCGGGATGATCAACGACGTGCGCTCCCTGCGCCGCGCGGGTGCCCTTGAGGCCGCTGCCGGCACCGGTCTGGCGGTTTGCCTGATGCACATGCAGGGCGAGCCCGGCACCATGCAGAACGACCCCTGCTACGAAGATGTCACCGCCGAGGTGATCGCGTTCCTGGAGCAGCGTGTTGGCGCCTGCGTGGACGCCGGTATCCCCCGCGACAAACTGCTGGTGGACCCGGGCTTTGGTTTTGCCAAGGCGGTGCAGCATAATCTGCGATTGCTCGCGGAGTTGTCTCAGCTGGCGAGCCTGGAGCTGCCCCTGCTGGTGGGCCTGTCGCGAAAGTCCCTGTTCGGCAAGGTGCTGGGCCGTCCGGTGGATCAGCGGCTGGCGGGCAGTCTGGCGGCGGCGGTGATGTGTGTGGAGCGTGGCGCGCGTATTGTGCGGGCCCATGACGTAAAAGAAACCGTGGACGGCGTGCGCTTCGCCCACGCCGTGCACAGCAGCCTGTAAGCGAACACGGTGCTGTTTCAGGGAGACTACGGATGAGTCGCAAATATTTCGGAACCGATGGCATTCGCGGCACCGTCGGGGAGCCGCCAATCACGCCGGATTTCGTGCTCAAACTGGGTTGGGCCGCCGGCCGGGTGCTGGCGGCCCACGGTGGCAGCAAGATACTGATCGGCAAGGACACCCGCATTTCCGGTTACATGTTCGAGTCGGCCCTGGAGGCGGGCATCTCCGCCGCCGGCGTCGACGTCAGGCTACTCGGCCCCATGCCCACGCCGGCCATTGCCTACCTGACCCGCACCCTGCACGCCCAGGCCGGCATCGTGATCTCCGCGTCGCATAACGCCTATACCGACAACGGCATCAAGTTTTTCGGCGACAACGGTCGCAAACTCAGCGACAAGATCGAAGCGGAAATCGAGCGCATGCTGGATGAGCCGATCTCGGTGGTCGCCACCGACCGCCTGGGCAAGGTGCGTCGCATCGACGACGCCCGAGGCCGCTACATCGAATTCTGCAAAAGCACCACGCCGGGGCTCAATCTGCACGGCCTGAAAATCGTGGTGGATACCGCCAATGGCGCGGCTTACCACATTACCCCGGATGTGCTGGAAGAGTTGGGGGCCGAGGTGGTGGCGATCGCCAACCAGCCGAATGGCTTCAATATCAATCTGGACTGCGGCTCCACCAAGCCCGAGGCCCTGTGCCGCCGGGTGGTCGCGGAAGGCGCCGACCTGGGCCTGGCGCTGGACGGCGACGCCGACCGGCTGATCATGGTGGACGACCAGGGCAACCTGGTGGATGGCGATCAGTTGCTCTATCTGATCGCCCGGGACCGCCAGCGTCGCGATCTGCTGAATGGCGGCGTGGTCGGCACCCTGATGTCCAACCTCGGGCTGGAGCTGGCGCTCCAGGAGCTGGATGTTCCCTTTGTCCGGGCCCAGGTTGGCGACCGCTACGTCATGGAGCAGCTGGATCAGCGTGGCTGGCTGTTGGGCGGCGAGTCCTCCGGGCATTTGGTCTGTCTCGACCGCACCTCCACCGGCGACGGCACCGTGGCGGCTTTGCAGGTGCTCGACGCGCTGCGCCGCGAGGGTCTGTCCCTGCGCGACGCGGTCACGGCGGCGCCGTTGCTGCCGCAGACCCTGATCAATGTGCGCGGCAGCCGGCGGGACGGTTTCATGGACGAGGCCGGTGTGCGCGCGGCTATGGAGAAGGTGGAGCAGGAACTGGGCCGCAACGGCCGCGTGTTGTTGCGCCCCTCCGGCACGGAGCCGTTGGTGCGGGTGATGGTGGAAGGCAAAGACGCCGACCAGGTGGAGCGGCTTTGCCGGCACCTGGCGGAGGCCGTGGAAGCGGCGATCGCATGACAGGAGCAATGCTCGAATGACAAGAACACCGTTAGTGGCGGCGAACTGGAAGATGAACGGCCGGTACGGCCTGGTCGCCGAACTGGGAGCCGCCCTGGCGGCGGCGGATCTGGGTAGCGCGGACGTGGCGGTGTGTCCGCCGTTTCCTTACCTGCAGGCGTTGGGCGCTGAACTGAAAGGTGGCGCCGTGGGCTTGGGCGCGCAGACACTGTGCGACCACGAAGACGGCGCTTTTACCGGCGAAGTGTCCGCTGAAATGCTGGTGGACCTGGGCTGTCGCTATGTGATCGTCGGTCACTCGGAGCGCCGCGAGCACTTCGGAGAAGACGACGACCTGGTCGCCAGCAAGTTTCTGCGCGCGCAACACGCCGGCTTGATACCGATTTTGTGCGTCGGCGAAACGTTGCGTCAGCGCGAGGCCGGGGAAACGGAACATGTGGTCGTTCGGCAGCTAATGGCGGTGGTGGAAGCCGCCGGCAGTGCGGCCTTCAACCGTGCAGTGCTCGCCTACGAGCCGGTTTGGGCCATCGGCACCGGCCTCACCGCCTCGCCGGAGCAGGCCCAGGCGGTGCATGCGAATCTGCGCGCCGCCCTGGCGGCCCGCGACCCGGATGTGGCCGCCGGCGTACGCCTCCTTTACGGCGGCAGCGTAAAGGCGGATAATGCCGCCCCTCTGTTTGCCCAGCCGGACATCGATGGTGGACTGATCGGCGGGGCCTCACTGAACGAAAAAGAATTTATCGCCATTTGTCGGGCGGCAGGTTGAT
>JBFJUC010000323.1:0-2945 GCA_041624875.1 Alcanivorax sp. | reverse complement strand
TTGGCCTGTTCCCCCTGCCCGATCACATTGGGCACGATCATCGCGGCGAGCAGACCGATAATGGCCACTACCACCATGATTTCCAGCAGCGTGAAACCGCTCTGGGTGCGTTGAATCTTTTTCATGAGACACCTTTTCGTGTTGTCTGGAAGTCACTTCCTTGTTTTTGGGGATTGCGCTTCTTTTTGTTGCTAGCGGTCAGCCGGCCATGAAATTGTTCATCTGCATGATCGGCAGCATTACCGCCAGAACAATGAGAATCACGAACCCGGCCATGGTCAACAGCATCAGCGGGCCCAGCAACCCCACCATGGTTTGGACCGTGCTGGTGAGCTCCCGTTCCTGGTAATCGGCGGCCCTGCTGAGCATGTTGTCCAGCTCGCCGCTGGTTTCGCCGCTGGCGATCATCTGCACCAGCATGGGCGGAAAGTAGCCGCTGGTTTCCAGGGCCCGGCTCAGGCTGCCGCCCTCGCGTACCCGGGCGGCGGCGGTCACCACCGCCTCGCGGATGGCCAGGTTGCCCACCACCTGCGCGGCAATGAACAAGGCGTCCACCAGGGGCACGCCGGAGCGCCCCAGGATGCCCAGGGTGCTGGCCAGGCGGGCGCTGTCGGAAGCCCGCATCATGGTGCCGATCAGCGGCAGCGCGGCCAGACGGCGGTGGACGCGCATTCGGAACGCCGGTTCACGCATGGCGCGGGAAAACGCCACCACGGCGCCCACCACCACCAGCGCCAACAGCCAGCCCCAGGCGCGCACGAAGTCACTGAGCGCGATCACCGCCACGGTGATGAAGGGCATGGCCTGCTCCCGGTTGTCGAACACGGCCACCATCTTGGGCACCACGAACGCCATCAGGAAGCCGATGATCAGAACCGAGAACGTCATGATGAAGGCGGGATAGATCAACGCCTGGCTGACGGACCGGCCGGTGTCATCACGGGTTTCCAGGTAGTCGGCGAGCTGCTCCAGCACCTGCTCCAGGTGGCCGCTCTGCTCGCCGGCGGCCACGGTGGCGCGGTACATTTCGGGGAAGGCGCGTGGATATTCGGCCAGCGCCCGCGCCAGACTGAACCCCTCCAGCACCTTGCCGCGCACCGCCATGACGATCTTTTCCACCCGCGGGTTGCCGGCCTGCTTGGCCACCGCGCCCAGGGCCTGCTCCACCGGCAGGCCGGATTTCAGCAGCGTGGCCATCTGGCGGGTAATCAACGCCTGCTCGCCGCCCTTGAGTTTGCCGGTGCCGGACAGGCGCGCGGACAGGCCGCCGCCGGACTGGTGATCCTTGGCTTCGGACACTTCCAACGGCACCCAGCCCTTGCCGCGCAGCTGCTGGCGCACATGGCGGGCGCTGTCTGCCTCCAGGGTGCCACGTTTTACTTTGCCCCGGTGATCCAGGGAGCGGAATTCAAAAGCGGGCATCAGTCTTCCTTGGTGACGCGCAGTACTTCTTCAATGCTGGTGTCGCCGGCCAGTACTTTGCGCCAGCCGTCCTCGCGGATGCTCGGGGTCAGCTTGCGGGCGTGGCGCGTGATCTCCAGCTCGCCGGCGCGCTCGTGGATCAGTTCGCGCATGGCATCGTCGATGATCACCAGTTCGTAGATGCCGGTACGGCCCCGGTAACCCTGGCTGTTGCAGGCCTCACAGCCTTCCGGGTGATACAAGGTCACGTCCTGGTCCGGGGCCAGCCCGAGCATGCGCCGTTCGCTGTCGGTGGGCCGGTAGGGACGCTTGCAGTCCGGGCACAGCACCCGCACCAGCCGCTGCGCCAGGGCCCCCAACAGCGAGCTTGAGAGCAGGAACGACTCGATGCCCATATCCTGCAACCGGGTCACCGCGCCCACCGCCGTATTGGTGTGCAGGGTGGACAACACCAGGTGACCGGTGAGCGACGCCTGCACCGCGATCTCGGCGGTTTCCAGGTCGCGGATCTCCCCCACCATCACCACGTCCGGGTCCTGGCGGAGAATGGCGCGCAGCCCCCGGGCGAAGGTCATGTCCACCTTGGTGTTCACCTGGGTCTGACCGATACCTTCCAGCTGGTACTCGATCGGGTCTTCCACGGTGAGGATGTTGCGGGTGCTGTCGTTAAGCTCGGTGAGCGAGGCGTACAGGGTGGTGGTTTTACCGGAACCGGTGGGCCCGGTGACCAGGATGATGCCGTGGGGCTTATGGATCAGCTCGCGCATGTGCTGGTCGCAGACGTCGCCCATGCCCAGGTGCGAGACCTGCAGCCGGCCAGCCTGCTTGTCGAGCAAACGCAGCACCACCCGTTCGCCGTTGCTGGAGGGCATGGTGGAAACCCGCACGTCCACATCCCGACCGCCCAGGCGCAGAGAGATGCGACCGTCCTGGGGAATGCGTTTCTCGGCGATATCCAGACGCGCCATCACCTTGATCCGCGACACCAGCAGCGGCGCGAGCTCCCGTTTCGGGGTGAGCACTTCGCGCAGCACCCCGTCCACCCGCATGCGCACCACCAGGCGGCGCTCGAAGGTTTCGATGTGAATGTCGGAGGCGTCCTCACGGATCGCCTCCTGGAACAGGGCGTTGATCAGCCGGATGATGGGCGCGTCGTCTTCCTGCTCCAGCAGGTCCGAGGTCTCCGGCAGCGAGTCCGCCAGGCTGGCCAGATCCAGGCCCTCCAGGTTGTCGGCGGCCTCGGCGGCGGCGCCGCGCTGCTGCTCGTAGGTGATCGCCATGGCGGCACTGAAGGCGCCGTCATCAAGCCGCACGATGGTGGGCAGCCCACCCAGCCAGCGCTGCACCTCGGCCACCGCCGACAGCGCCACGTCATCCCGGCAACAGAGCTCCCGCCGGCCGTCCTTTTCCCGCAGCAGCACACCGAACCGGCGGGCGTAGCCGTAGGGCAACAGCAGCGGGCCGTCGCCCACTTCCGGCAGCTCGGACTGCTCCATGACTGCTTCACTCATACATCAATACCT
>JBFJUC010000322.1:0-2945 GCA_041624875.1 Alcanivorax sp. | reverse complement strand
GTTGCCGCTTTCGCGGTGTGGCAGGCGCTGCCGCGCGCCGTGGCCCTGGTTGAGGATCTGCGTGGCTACCTGCATCAGGGTGTGACCCGCACCTCGGTGGGCTTGCGACTGGACATGTGGCACGCCGCCTGGGTCCTGTTTCTACAGAAGCCGCTGCTGGGCTGGGGGGAGGGCGCCATGATGCCGGAGCTCAGGCGTTTGATCGCCGCCGGCGAGCTGAATGAGCAGGCCCGCTACTTCGGCTTTCAGCTGCACAGCGATGTGCTGGATACGCTGGCGCGCCGTGGTTTGCTGGGCCTGATCACGTTGCTATTGATGTACGCGGTACCACTCGCCGGCTTTGTACGCCGCCTTAGATGCGCGGATGTTGACGTGCGGACGTTTGCGTTGGCGGGCACTTTGGTGGTGCTGATGTTCGCGGGGTTCGGGCTGACGCAGAGCCAGTTCCGCGACGAGCGGAGTTTCGCGGCTTACCTGGTTTTGGTGGTGACTTGTTGGGTGTTGATGCGGCCCAAGCCGATCGACCCAGTAAAAAGTTGAGTCACTATGATCAGCCTATCAAGACCCCGTAATTCCTTGTTCTTAGAAGGTTTGAGCAACTTATACTGATTAAATCTGTATTTTGTTCACGTTTTTATTTTTGTAATATTGACAAATGTAAAATAAGATGGGAGGCCGCAGCGCTGCCTTGCTGTTAAGCCTATAGTTCCTTTCTCGCTTGTTTGAGGTTATCGGCATGGATGTCGTTTTGTTTGTCCATTTTCCGGCCGTTCTGGCCAGTGTTTGCCTTGCCATACGCTATTTGTTCCCCGTTGCCCGTCGTTACCGCTTCGTGGATATGCCGGATAAGCGCAAGCGCCATCGGCGACCGACGCCGCTGATCGGCGGTTTCGCGGTGCTGATCGGCCTGTTCGTGGCGCTGTCCGTGAGCGGTCTGCTCGCGGAGCCCCTCTGGCTGATCTTCTTCGCGGCGGCGTTGACGCTCACCGTGCTCGGCTCGGTGGACGATGTGCTGGATATCAGCCCGCGCCTGCGCTTCGTATTGCAGGGGCTGGTGGTGACGGCGGCGCTGTTCGGCGCCGATCTGGCCATTGAGCAGCTGGGTCTGCTGCTGGGCACCGAGACGCTCTACCTGGGCTTCGCGCTGGGGCTGGGCTTCACGGTGGTGTGCGCGCTGGCGTCGATCAACGCCTACAATATGATCGACGGCATCGACGGCCTGGCCGGCTCGGTCACGGCGGCCACCTTGCTGGGCGTGATGGTGTTGTCGTTGATCAGCGGGGCGACGGAGCTCGCTCTGGTGGCCGGCTCCCTGGCGCTGGCCCTGCTGGCGTTCCTGGCCTTCAACCTTGAGCTGCCGTTTTTCCGGGGCCGCAAGATTTTCCTGGGCGACGGCGGCAGCACCTTCCTGGGCTTTCTGGTGCTGTGGTTGCTGGTGGTGGCTTCACAGAAGGACATCAGCTTCCGGCCGATCACCGCGGTGTGGCTGGTGGGCCTGCCGATCGTGGACATGCTCACCGTGTTCGCGCGCCGTGCTTTCGCCGGTAAGTCGCCGTTCAGTGCCGACCGCACCCACATCCATCATCTGTTGATGGAGAGCGGCATGTCCGCCCGCCAGACGCTGCTGGTGCTGCTCGGCTTCCACGCCACCCTGGTGGCCTTCGGTGTGGCCGGCGAAATGCTGTACTGGTCCGACCTGATCATGACGCTCGGTGCCATCGGCGCCGGCGCGCTGTACGGCGCGGTCAACATCTCCCTCACCTCCCGGCAGCAGAAGGCCGCCGCCTCTCCTCAGCAGCAGTAACTCTCCTGGCCGCCGCCTGCTAGGCGGCGGTACCCAGCATCCGACGAATCAGAATACTGACCTGCTCGAGCGCCTGTGCCGGCGTCATCGATCCGTTGGGGTCGTCCAGTAGGCTATGCGGTCGCACTGGCGGGCTTCTATTGACAGTCTACGTCAAAGACGTATGCTGTCCGGATGTACACGGTAGTTGAGACACCAACATTCGCAAAGGATGCGGACAGGCTTTGGACCCACGACGAGCGCGCTGAGTTTTGTGTTTGGATAGCCGCGCACCCCGGAGCCGGTCAGGTGATACCGGGCAGCGGTGGTTGTCGTAAGATTCGCTGGAGCAAGGCGCAAAGCGGGAAGCGTGGGGGCGTTCGCGTGATTTATTTCACACGGCTTCCCGAGGGGCAGATCTGGTTATTGGTTATCTATGCCAAGAACGTGATGGTGAATATCCCAGCCCATTTGCTAAAAGCGATCCGCCAGGAGTTGGAAGATGGGTAAAATGAAAGAAGACATTACGGGTGAAGAGCTAGGAGAAAAGTTACTTCATGCCGTGCGCGAAATGAAAGCAGGTTATGCCGCCAGGACCACCGAGGTCAGTACCAATGAAGTGGCTTCGGCTCGCCTGCGTACCGGGCTTTCCCAGGCACAATTCGCTCGTGCTTTGAAGATTTCTCCACGAACATTACAAGAATGGGAGCAGGGTCGGCGTAGACCCTCCGGAGCTGCCCAAGCTCTTATTCAAATCGCCTTTCGTCATCCGGAAGTGATTGTGGAGTCGCTGAGCGAGTCTTAGGGCTGGTGCCTGCTACGCGCCCATAAGCGAGATGCAATCTTTAATGGGTAGGAAAAGCTGGAGCCCGTTTTCTTCGATCCTGATGAATTCGTATTTCTCGTAGAACGCGGCGGCCTGTTGATCCTTGGCATCCACCACCAAACCACCGATGGCGGTGAAGGTTCGGGAGATGGTCGCCGCGTCGTCGATGGCGGAGAGTAACGCCACCTCACCAAACCCCTGGCCCTGAACACTCCGGTGCGTGGCTAGCCGCGCCATTCTCAGAAAGGGAACCGGGTGCGGGTAGTTCTTCCAGGCGGTGACGCCTGGCGGGGGCGCGATCTCGCAGGGCGCGGTCGAGTAGAAAGCCAGAATGCG
>JBFJUC010000321.1:0-2954 GCA_041624875.1 Alcanivorax sp. | reverse complement strand
TTCCTGGATCGCCATGTCGAAGCGCCAGCTGGGGGCGCGCACCGACCACTGGCCGGCGCCGGTTTCGGTCACCGTCATACCCAGGCGCTCGAGAATGTCGACGATGTTGGCGTCGTCCAGGGGCGCGCCCAGCAGATGGGCGACGCGCTCCGCGCTCAGCTCAATGGTGGCGGGCTCGGGCAGCTTGTCCTCGGCCAGGGTGTCGTCCAGCGGGCCGGCTTCGCCGCCGGCGATCTCCAGGATCAGCGCGGTGGCGCGTTCCAGGGCGCGCTGCTGCAGGGCCGGGTCGACGCCGCGCTCATAGCGGTGCGAGGCGTCGGTATGCAGGCCGTAGCGGCGCGCCCGGCCGACGATGGCCAGCGGGCTGAAGAACGCGCACTCCAGAAACAAATCGCGGGTGTCTTCGGACACCGCGCTGGGGCGCCCGCCCATGATGCCCGCCAGGGCCAGGGGGCCGTTGTCGTCGGCGATCAGCAAGGTGTCGTCGTTCAGTTCCAGGGTCTGGTCGTCCAGGCTTTGCAGGGTCTCGCCGGCCCGGGCGCGACGCACGCGAATGCCACCGGTCAGTTGGGCCAGATCGAAGGCGTGCAGCGGCTGGCCCAGTTCCAGCAGCACATAGTTGGTCACGTCGACAATCGGGTCGATGGCGCGTACGCCGGCGCGGCGCAGGCGCTCCACCATCCACAGCGGCGTCTCGGCGGCGGCGTTAATGCCACGGATCACCCGGCCCAGGTAACGGGGGCAGCCGTCGCTATCGTCCAGGGTAACCGGGAAGCGGTCGTCCAGGGTGGCGGGCACCGGCTCGATGGCGGGCTCGTTGAGCGGGGCGCGGTTGAGCACGCCCACTTCCCGGGCGATGCCGCGCAGGCTCAGGCAGTCGGCCCGGTTGGGGGTCAGGTCCACTTCGATGACGGTGTCGTTCAACGACAGGTAGTCACGGATATCGGTGCCCACCGGGGCGTCTTCCGGCAGTTCCAGCAGGCCGTCGATGCGGTCTTCGAGACCCAGCTCGGAGCCACCACACAGCATGCCTTCGGAAGGCTCGCCGCGCAGCTTGGCTTTTTTGATCTTGAGGTTGCCGGGCAACTCGGCGCCGACCCGGGCGAACGGCGCTTTCAGGCCTTCGCGGGCGTTGGGCGCGCCGCACACCACCGGGAAAGTGTTCTCGCCGTCGCTGACTTCACAGACGCGCAGCTTGTCGGCGTCCGGGTGCGGCTGGCAGCTTACGATCTGCCCCACCACCACACCGGTGAACGGCGGCGCCGCCGGTTCCACGGCGTCCACTTCCAGGCCGGCCATGGTCAACTGGTGGGCCAGGGTGTCGCTATCGATGTCCGGGTTGACCCATTCCCGCAACCAGGCTTCATTGAAACGCATTCTTTATAATCCCCTAGGCGAATTGCGACAAAAAGCGCGCGTCGTTTTCGAAAAACAGACGCAGATCGTTGACGCCGTAGCGCAGCATGGCGAGGCGCTCCACGCCCATGCCGAAGGCGAAGCCACTGTAGCGGGTGGCATCCACGCCGCCGTGCTCCAACACCTTGGGATGGACCATCCCGCAGCCCATGATTTCCAGCCAACCGCTGTGCGAGCACACCCGGCAGCCGTCACCGCCGCAGGTCATGCAGCCCACGTCCACCTCGGCACTGGGCTCGGTGAACGGGAAGTAGCTGGGCCGGAACCGCACCGGCAGATCGTCGACCTCGAACACGAATTTCAGGAACGCTGCCACAGTGCCTTTCAGATCCGCGAAGGTGATGTTCTCGTCCACCAGCAGCCCTTCCACCTGGTGGAACATGGGCGTATGAGTGAGATCCGAATCGCAACGGTAGACACGACCGGGAGCGATGATACGGAACGGCGGCTCGCCCTTCTGCATCACGCGTACTTGCACCGGCGAGGTGTGGGTGCGCAACAGACGACCGTCACCGAAATAGAAGGTGTCGTGCATGGCCCGGGCCGGGTGGTGGGCGGGGATATTCAGCGCCTCGAAGTTATGGAAATCGTCTTCCACTTCCGGGCCTTCGGCGATGTCGAAGCCCAGCCGCAGGAAAAAGTCCTCCATGCGCCGGCGCATGCGCGTCACCGGGTGCAGCGCCCCGGGCTGCTCGCCTCGGCCAGGCAGGGTCACGTCCAGGGTCTCGGCGCTCAGCTGCTCGTTCAGGGCCGCCGCCTCGAGCGTTTGGCGACGCTCGTCGATGGCCGCCTGGACGCGCTGCTTGGCTTCGTTGATCAACGCGCCGGCCTTGGGCCGCTCTTCCGCGCTCAGCCCGCCCAGGCTCTTCAGCAGCGCACTGATCTCCCCTTTCTTACCCAGGTAACGCACCCGCACGTCGTCCAGCGTGCGCGCGTCACCGGCCCCGGCCACTTCCGCCAGCGCCGCCTCCACCAGGCTTTCCAGGTTCTCCATCATACGATTTACCCGTTCCCGTGATTATCTTCTCTGCCCATTGCGCCGGAAGCCCCGGCTGGGTCCTTTCGCGACGCTGGCCCGAAGGGTCGCCGATGGCGACAGCGTCGCGAAAGGGCCCAGTCGGGGCTTCCAAAACAAAAAAGGGGAAGAGCGCGAGCTCTTCCCCCGTTTCGGAGTGCTGTCGTGTAGGCTAACCGACAGTCAGCTCAGGCGGCGAGACTCGCTTTGGCTTTCTCGGCCAAAGCACCAAACGCTGCCTGATCACGAACCGCCAGGTCCGCGAGCACTTTACGGTCAATCTCGATGGACGCCTTCTTGAGGCCGTCAATCATGCGGCTGTAGGACATGCCGTTGACACGGGCGGCGGCGTTGATCCGCACGATCCAGAGACGACGGAACTGACGCTTGCGCACCTTGCGGTCACGGTAAGCGTACTGGCCGGCCTTGGTGACCGCCTGTACCGCCACGCGGAAGACGCGGCTGCGCGCCCCGTAATAACCTTTTGCTTGCTTGAGAATCTTCTTGTGCCGGCGACGCGCCT
>JBFJUC010000320.1:0-2960 GCA_041624875.1 Alcanivorax sp. | reverse complement strand
AGCTCGTCCAGCCACGGCTCCACGGCAATGCCGCTCACCGGTCGAATTTCCACTGCGGACATGGCGCCCTCCTTGTTGCTGCCTTAAATCCTAGAACACCAAGGCCAGCCCGGCCAGCAACAACACACTGAACAGCACCTGACGGAAGCGATGCTCGTCGACGCGGTGATGCAGAATCTCACCCAGCACGATGCCCGCCAGCACCACCGGCGCCAGCGCGGCAAGCTGTGGCCACACCGGCTGCAGCGCCCCCTGGGCGGCATACCCCAGGGTCAGCAGACCGTTGAGCGTGAACCAGACCATGATCAGGGTGGCCCGGAAACGGCTTTTGTCCAGGGTCACGCCGCTCAGCGCGTACACCAGCAAGGGCCCGCCGGACGCATACAAACCATGGGTGACCCCGGCCAGCAGCATCCACACCCGGCCCCAGCCGGCGCCGTGGGGCCGGGCCGGCGCGGGCCCGTGGCGCAGGCGCCAGAGCTCGCGGACACTGAACACCGCGATCAGCACACCGAACAGGGTTTGCAGCAGCGCCTGCCCCAGCCAGGGCCGCGCCAGATAACCGGCCAGGGTGCCCGCCGCCATCAACGGCAGAATGCCCCGTAACAACAGGCGCCAGTGCACCAGCCGCCGGTAGCGTAGCGACAGGTAGCCGCTGAGCAACAGGTTCAACGGCACCAGCACCGGCATCAGCGTATCCAGCGGCAATACCAGCGCCCCCAGGGACAAGGCGATGACGATGGAGCCGAAGCCGGTCATCGCCTCGGTGGTGTAAGCCAGCAGTACGAACAGGCCCAGCAACACCCACGGAGACAGCAACGGTTCCAGCATTCAGGATTCCAGTTCCACGGCGAAGCGGCGCCGCATCAGACGATGATAGGTATTCGGCGCCAGGCGCCACAACAAGCTGGCAAACACCGTGAAGCTGTCCGGGAACAGCCGCTTTTCGCCCCGCGTCAGCGCCTTCAGAATCCGCTCGGCCATCCAGTCGGCGCTGCGCACCTTGCCCACCGACGAGCGGGCGTGGGCGGCGGGCTTGCCGTCGAAGCCGAGCGCATTGGTTTCGATCGGCGTGGCCAGAAAGCTGGGGTACACCATCAGCACGCGGATGCCCTGGTCCGCCACCTCGCCGCGCAGCACTTCGAAAAACTGAGTAAGCGCCGCCTTGGCACTGCAGTAGCCGGCACGGCCCAGCACCGGCATCCAGCCGGCCATGGAGCCGATATTGACCACGCAGCCGCCACTCGCGCGCAGCAACGGCAGACAACCCAGGGTCAGCGCCACCGGCGCCTCCCAATCCACCGCCATGACCTGGCGGAACACTTTCATGTCGGTGCGCGCCGCCGGCGAGCGGTGGGTGATGCCGGCGTTGTTGATCAGCACATCCAGCCGGCCACCGGCGGTCACGGCGTCGATCAAGCGGTCCAGGGCCGGGCCATCGGTGAGATCCAGGGCGAAGTGGCGCACCCGGGGCGCGTCTTCGGCGGCCAGTTCGGCGTGCTTTTCCGCCAGGGCATCCGCGTCCCGGTCCACCAGAATCACGCTGTGGCCGCGCGCGAACGCCGCCCTGGCCAGCGACCAGCCCAGGCCGGACGCGGCGCCGGTAACCAGCGTCGTGGTCGGCGTGGTCATAATTGCCCCCTGGTTCGCGCCGCGTCAACGAACAGGCGGAACGCCTGCTCGGAGGTCTTTTCCGGTCGGTAACCGAACTCCTCTTTTAAGCGCCGGTTGCTGAGCACCGGCCGGTAGCGGAGAAAATTCAGCTTGTCCGGCGTGTGCGGCGTCAGCCCCAGGCGGTGGCCCAGCCACAGGGCAGCGCGCAACAGGCCGGCCGGCAGCACCAACACCGGCTTATCGAGAATCGCCGCCACCTGGCGCACGCCCAACGCGCCGTCGCCGGCCAGGTTGTAGACGCCCTCGGCGCCGGTCTCCACACCGCGCGCGATGGCGCCCACCACATCCCGGTCCCAGATGAATACGAACGGTGAATCGGAACCGGCGATGGCGAGGATCCGTTTGCGCTCGAACAACGCGGTGATCTGATTGCGGGTGCCCTCGCCGAGCACGGTACCGGGGCGCAGGATCAGCTGCCGCAACGCCGGATGACGTTGCCGGTAGTCCGCCAGCATCTCCTCCACCAGGCGCTTGTGGTCGGAATAGGCGAATTCCGGATTGCCGCGCAGTGGGTCCTGCTCATCCAGCCAGGGCGGGTTATCCGAGTGGTAGCCGTAGGCAGCCCCGGAGCTGGTGACAATAAGCTGCCCGACCCCGGCGCCGAGACAGGCGTCGAGCACATTGCGGGTGCCGTTCACGTCGATGTCGTAATCCCGCGCCCGGTCGCCGGAATCCTCCAGCACCGCGGCCAGATGCACCACGGTGTCGATGCCTCTTTCGCGCAGCAAATCGCCCAGCGCCGGATCGCGGATATCCCCTTGCAGACATTCAAACGGCAGCCCCGGCGCCACCCGCACGTCCAGACCCAGAACGCTGTGCCCCTGGGCCAGCCGCTCACCCAGCAACCGCCCGATGTAGCCGCCGGCCCCGGTGATCAATATCCGGCTCATAGGCCCTCCCCGTTCGCCGTGTCCGCGGAGCGCGACCAGATCAGCGCCAGCGTCAGGCCACTGACCAGATGCCACACGCCCCAGAAGCCGGCGATCAGAATCATCCCGGCGGCCTGCGGGAAGAAGGTGAACAGAATCGCCAGACCGAGGCCGGAGTTCTGGATACCCACCTCCATGGTGACCGCGCGCCGGTCGGCGCGGTTGAGCCCCACCAGCAGCCCGGCCAGGGCACCGACGGCCAGCGCCAGGGCGTTCTGGCCAACCACCAGCGCGACGATACGGTGCGCGTTTTCCAGAAACACATCCATATTCTTGCCGAACGCCAGGCCCACGAAGGCGAACAGCACCAGCAGCGTGATCACGCGCATGGGCTTCTGGGCCCGGTCCGCGAAGCGT
>JBFJUC010000319.1:0-2974 GCA_041624875.1 Alcanivorax sp. | reverse complement strand
CTGGAAGGATTCGTCAGCGGAATCAATGCGGTAGGCATCGATGCAGATGTCCTGGGTGGCGGAGCAGAACGCCACCAGCAGCGCCAGCTGGGCGAAGCGCTCCAGGTGGCCCACAGGCTCCACCAGCGCCATCGCCGCCAAGGACAACGCGATGCCCACCTGGGCCAGCAGCAGCCAGCCGCGCCGCTGACCCAACAGACGGTTCAGCAGCGGCAGCTTGAGCCGGTCCACCACCGGGGCCCAGAACACCTTGATCGAGAACATGATGCCCACCCAGCTGAAATAGCCGATGGCGGCGCGGTCCACATCGGCGTCCGCCAGCCAGGCCGACAGGGTCGAGAACACCAGCAGGTAAGGCAGCCCGGCGGAGAACCCCAAGAACAGCATCACCACCACCCGGGGGTGACTGTAAAGCTGCCAGGCGGTGCGCAACGTATCGCTGAGGGGGGGCATCGCTTTCCCGTTTCGGTTCAGTCTCGAAAAGGAGACATAGTCGGGGTTTGCACCAAGCAGCACAACATGTGCTGGCACCATTTAACAAAAGCACTATTCGGGAAAAGCACAAAAAAACAGGACGCCGCGCCAATCAGATTGTGGCCGGCGGTTGGCACGCCTAGCATAGCGCCATGACCGATCCCGCCTCCCCCGACCGCGCTGAACCCTGGTACCTGCTGGGCGCCGGCAACATGGGCCTGCTCGCCGCCCACTACCTGCGGCGCGCCGGCTTCACCGTCATCGTCCTGCGCCGCGACGACACGCCGACCCTGGAACGCACTCTGATTCTCCCGAGCGGCGAAGCCGTACTGCTGCATCTGGACTGCCAACCCATTGTGCGAGCGGGCCTTGCCCGCGAAAGGGAGCGAAGTTGTGCGAGCGGCCCCCCCATCCGGCGGCTGGTGGTGGCCAGCAAGGCGCAGTTCTCGGCGGCGGCGCTGGCGGGCGTGCCGCTGGCGGCGGACGCCACCGTGCTGCGGCTGCAGAACGGCCTGGGCAGCCTGGACGGGCTGCTGCCCGACGGGGCGCGCATGATCGAGGTGGTCAGCGCCTCGGCGGTGAAGCGTGACGGCGATACCCACCGTGTGGTCGCCGAGAATGACACCTGGATGGGGGAAAGCGCCGCCGGGGGACCGCCGGCCTGGTTCGGCGCCCTCTCCGCCCACTGGCCGAAACTGCACTGGCCCGACGATTTCCGCCACCGCCAGTGGCGCAAACTGGTCGGCAACGCGGTGATCAACCCGCTCACCGGCCTGCACGATGTGGCCAACGGCCGTATCTTCCAGGACCCGGCGCTGGCCGGCGAGGCCGAACAACTGGCCCGCGAAGCGGATCGGGTATTCACCGCCCTGGACCCGACCTGGCCCGGCGACTCCCTGCCCGGCGTCCGCGCCCTGGCCGAAGCCACCGCCGGCAACACCTCCTCGATGCGCGCGGACATGCAGGCCGGCGCCGTCACCGAAATCGACGCCATCAACGGCTGGCTGCTGCGCCAGGCCGAAGCGCTTGATATCGATCTGCCCGCCCACCGCCGTATCGTCGCGGCGGTGAAAGCCCGGCACCCTTGAGCGGTTGTGCCGGGGCCGGCGTTGCTCTATGTTTGCCTCCGCTTCAGGTGTACGGGAAGCCGGTGAAAGGCCGGCGCTGCCCCCGCAACGGTATGAGGTAGTCGTTACCACCACGCCACCAGGTGAGCCTGGGAAGGCGGTAACGGCGTCACCCCTTGAGCCCGGAGACCGGCCTGTCGCCACTGGCGCGCCCCGCCCGACCCTGTCGGTTCGGGGCGCACCCCATGTACGGAGGGTGCATCGGGAGGACAATACTATGCATACCCACCCCCTTAAGGTGGCCGCCGCTGTAAAGCTGGCTTTGGCCACGGCTTGCCTGTACGCGCCTGTTACCCAGGCCGCGCAGTCCGATAACACACTCGCCCCGGTGGAAGTCACCGGCTCACGCACCGCCAGCGTGGCGCGGGAACTGCCCACCGGCACGCTGATCCTGGACCGGGACACCATCGACGCGATGCCCGCCAATAACCTGGCGGACGTGCTCGACACGCTCGGCGGCGTCCAGGTGCGCCGCAATTTCGGCATCAACGGCGCCCGCGCCACCATCGACATGCAGGGCTTCGGCGCCAGCGCCACCTCCAACACCCTGGTGCTGCTCAACGGCCGCCGCTACAGCAACGTGGACCTGTCCGGCCCGGACATTGCCTCGATCCCGCTGGCGGCGATCGAGCGCATCGAAGTGCTGCCCGGCGCCGGCGCCGCGCTGTACGGCAACGGCGTGGTCGGCGGCGCGGTCAACATCGTCACCCGCGAGCGCTACGACAACCGGGCCGGCGTGGAAGTCACCGGCGGCAGCTTCAGCACCAGCGGCGGCAGCCTGTGGGCCACCGGCCACCACCGGGGCGAAGACCCCGACAACCACACCAGCGCCGCCGCCTCGGTGCAGGCCCTGCACAGTGACGGCTACCGGCAAAACAACGACCTGCAGCAACGCAACGCCTTCGCCGATCTGCGCACCCGCCGCGACGACCTGACCTTCTACCTAACCGCCACCGGCGAGCGCCAGAACCTGGACCTGCCCGGCGGGCGCACCGTGAACCTGGCCACCGGCGAGAACCAGTTCGAGGACGACCCGGAAGGCGCCGCCACCCCCTACGACTGGGCGGATCAGGACACCATCACGGTGATGCCCGGCATGAACGCGCGCATCGGCGATCACAGCCGCCTGCACCTGGATTTCTCCGGTCGCCGCAAGGAGCAGAGCTACTTCTTCTACTTCCCGGGCTTCTCCACCTACGGTGAAACCGACGTGGACAGCTACAGCGTCAACCCGCGCTTTACCAGCCAGTTCCGGGCCGCCGGCCTGACCCACAACACCACGGTGGGCTGGGATTTGTACGACTACCGCCTGGAGAACCGCAGCGCCGCCGGCAAAGGCGACATCGGCGACCCCACCAGCACCAAGGACCTGG
>JBFJUC010000318.1:0-2984 GCA_041624875.1 Alcanivorax sp. | reverse complement strand
GCACACCGGGTTCTTGATGCCATATTTCCTGACACCATCCTTAATCAGGTTGACCCGCAGGTGGATCCAGCCGGCCATTTCGATGGCGCCGCAGAAGGTGATCTCGCCGTCGCCCTGGCTGAAGTGCAGGTCGCCCACGGACAGGCCCGCGTCTTTCACATACACCGGGAAGTAAATCTGCGAACCGCGCGAAAGATCCTTGATGTCGCAGTTACCGCCGTGCTCCCGGGGCGGCACGGTGCGCGCACCCTCGGCGGCGGCGGCCGCTTTCTCACTGCCCTTGAGCTTGCCCATATGGGCGGTGTCGGCGAACGGCAGGTTGACCAGGCCCGGCACGCGGTCCGGCTCGGTGTCATAGAGTTCTTTTTCGCGGGTGTTCCATTCGTTCAGCATGTCCTTGGACGGCAGGCAGCCGATCAGCCCCGGGTGGATCAGGCCGGCGAATTCCACGCCGGGAATATGCCGGGACTTGGTGAACATGCCGTTAAAGTCCCAGATGGTTTTCTGGGCTTCGGGGAAATGTTCGGTGAGAAAGCCGCCACCGTTCTGCTTTGAGAAGAAGCCGTTGAAGCCCCACTGGCTTTCCTCGAAGGTGCCGATATCGAGAATATCCACCACCAGCAGATCGCCGGGCTCGGCGCCTTCCACGCCCACCGGGCCGGACAGGAAGTGCACCTGGGTGAGGTCCACGTCGCGCACGTCCTCGGCGTTGTCGTCGTTATGGATCTGACCGCCGGTCCAGTCGTGGCATTCAACGATAAAGTCGTCACCCGGTTTCACCATTGCCGCCATGGGAATGTCGGGGTGCCAGCGGTTGTGCACCCTATCGTTGTCGTAGGGAGACGTATCGAGATCGATTTTAATGATGGTCTCAGCCATGGTGCCGGTTCCTCCAGTTTTCGGGCAAGCGTGATTTTGTGGGTTTCAATATCGGTGATCGGCGTGCCGCCCACCATTCGCAAAAAGGCCCCGGCCACTACGTCAGATGACGTATTGCCCGGCTAACCGTTCACCGGCACCACACTCAGCCGGTCACCGTCGAGCAACGCCAGAAAGGCGTCGTCGCCGGGGCGGTCCAGCAAGGCTCTGGCGAGGGCGGGCTCCAGGTCGGCGCGCAGGCGGCGGGCCAGATCCCGGGCGCCGAAGCGGTCGTCGTGGACCCGGCAGAGAAACTGCCGGGCACTGTTGTCCAGCTCCAGACGGGCTCGGCGCCGAGCCAGGCGCTGATTGAGTTTGCCCAGCTCGATATCCAGCAGGGTGTCCAGCCAGGTGGCGTCGAGACGTTGGAACGGCAGCACGCGATCGATGCGGTTGATGAACTCCGGGTCGAAGCGGCGATGCAGGGCGCGCTCCAGAAGGCGGTCCTCGCGGCGCGGCGACAGCCCCAGCCAATGCCGCCAGCCGTGCCGGAAACGAGCCCGGTAATCGCCGGCCTCGCGGGCACCGACATTGCTGGTCATGAAGATCAGACTGTTACGGAAATCGATACTGCGGGTGCCGCCGGACAGTAACAGCCGGCCGCTTTCCAGTACGTTCAGCAACGAGCGGATCACTTCGGTGCTGGCTTTTTCCAGCTCGTCGAACAACACGATGCCCGGCTTGCTGAAGCTGCCCTGAATCAAGTCCACATCGAACAGGGTGTGGCCTTCCTTGCTGCCTACATAGCCAGGTGGCGCGCCGGTGAGCGCGGCGGCATAGTGCTCCTGGGCCAGGGTGTTCATATCGATGCGGCAGAAACCGTCCGCGCGGCCGTGGATCGCTTCGCTGATCAGCCGCACGGTTTCGGTTTTGCCGACCCCGGTGGGCCCCATGAACAGATTCACCGCCAGAGGTCGGTGCGGGTCGCCAATGTCCGCCTTGACCACACGCAGCATGTCCTCCATGGCATTGAGCACCGGCGCCTGCCCGACAATACGAGCACGCAGGCGCGCCATCACCGCGTCCGGCTCGAACACGAAGCGCGGCGCGCGTTCCGGACGGCTGGCGCGCTCTTCCCGCGCCAGCCGTTCCTGGTTTTCCTGCAAACGGTCGTTGATAAAGGGCATGGCGGACTCAGGCATTTTTCTCTTTGCCGTCCACCGGCAAATCCTTCACCGGGCAATCCGCCACCCCCACGGTGGTTCGGGTCATGGCTTCCACGTTTTCCTGGGCCTTTTGGGCGTCCATCACCCAGGTGCGGTAGAACTCGAACGGGCAGTCCGCGATGCCTTTGTCGCCGTCGCCGGAATCGTGGATGCCGGTGTAGCCCCGGTGCAGCAGTTTGAACAGATGGTTCTGGGACTGGTCGTTGGCGCGCGCGTCGCGGATCTGGCTGATCGAGAGCTGGGCGTACTGAATGCCCATCTCCTCTTCACCGCACTCGCCGAGCGTGCGCCCGTCGAACCCGATAATCGCGGAATGACCAAAGTAGGAATACACCCCGTCGAAGCCAGCGGCGTTGGCCACCGCCACATAGCAGTTGTTGGCCCAGGCCATGCTCTTGGACATCATCACCTGCTGTTCCTTGGCCGGGTACATGTAGCCCTGGCAGCGCACGATCAGCTCGGCGCCTTTCATGGCGCAGTCGCGCCAGATTTCCGGATAGTTGCCGTCATCGCAGATGATCAGGCTGAGCTTCAGGCCCTTAGGCCCCTCGGTGACATAGGTGGTGTCGCCGGGGTACCAGCCTTCAATGGGGCACCAGGGGATGCACTTGCGGTACTTCTGCACCACTTCGCCCTGGTCGTTGATCAACACCAGGGTGTTATAAGGGGCTTTGTGCGGGTGCTCCTCGTGGCGCTCGCCGGTGAGCGAGAATACGCCCCAGGTTTTCGCTTCCCGGCAGGCCGCGGAGAAGATGGCGGTTTCGTCGCCGGGGACCGTGGCGGCGGTGTCCATCATCTCGTCCGGGTCGTACATGATGCCCATGGTGCTGTATTCGGGGAATACCACCAGGTCCATGCCCGGCAGGCCCACCTTCATGCCCTTGATCATCTCGGCGATGG
>JBFJUC010000317.1:0-2985 GCA_041624875.1 Alcanivorax sp. | reverse complement strand
GAGAGTGCGGATGGTAACGGGCATGGGTGTCTTCCCCCGGGAAACTGCGTTTAGACCAGCGGCCGGGGGTTAAAATAGTGGCGCCCGGTGCGGATGTCCAGCAACTCGGCCACCAGTTGCTGGTAGTCCGCGTCACCGCTGACCAGATCGATTTCAGCGGCGTTGACGATCAGCAGCGGGGCGCGGTCGTAGAAGTGGAAAAACCGGGTGTAGGCGTCGTTGAGGCGGTCCAGATAGCCGGGGTCGATGCGCTGCTCGAAGGCATGGCCCCGTTTTAGCACCCGCTGGCGCAGAACCGGCGTGGGCGCCTGCAGGTAGATCACCAGGTCCGGCACCGGCGCGTCGATCAGCATGTGTTGGTAGACGTTGTCGTAGAGCGCGAATTCGTCCTCGTCCAGATTGACCTCGGCGAACAGGCGGTTTTTGTCGACCAGGAAATCCGCCACCCGTGGACCGGAGAACAGGTCCTGCTGGCGAAGCTGGCGCAGTTGGTCGGCGCGCTGGAACAGGAAAAACAGCTCGGTCTGCAGGGCGAAGCGGGCCGGGTCCTGATAGAAGCGGGTCAGAAAGGGGTTGTCGTCGGCGCGCTCGAACAGGGTGTCGAAGCCGAACGTGTCCGCCAGACGCTGGGCCAGGGTGGTTTTGCCGGCGCCGATGGGGCCTTCCACGGCGATGAAGCGGGGCAAATCGCCGTTGTCGCGCAGTCGGTTAATGCGTTCGGTCAGCAAAGTGGTTCTCCTCCAGACAGTGCAGACGCTGCAGTGGCTGGGCGGCGACCGCAGGCCACTAGTCGGCCACCGGGATGCCGTCCGGCAAGCGGCAATCGGGCAGCAGGTCGAGTAACGGGCCGATCACGAAGGCGCGCCGGGTGAGCTCGGGGTGCGGGACGGTGAGACGGGGCAGGTCGAGGGTCCGGTCGTCCCATAACAGAATGTCCAGATCCAGGGTGCGCTCGCCCCAATGCCGGTGCCGCTCGCGGCCAGCGGCGTTTTCCAGCTGTTGCAATGCGTCCAGCAGGACAAGCGGGGCCAGCGTGGTTTCCAGGGCCGCCACCGCGTTGATGAAGTCCGGCTGGTCCTGGGGGCCCACCGGGGCGCTGGCGTAGAGATCGGAATGGCCCACCAGACGGGTGTCCGGCAGCGCGACCAAAGCCTCCAGGGTTTGGCACAGCCGCCGGCGGGGATCCGCCAGATTGCCACCCAGCCCGATCACCACCATGCGCCGTCAGCCCTGGCCGTTGGCCGGCTTACGCCGGCGCCGGCGGCGTTTGCCACCGCCGCCGGCACCCTGGTTGGGGCCGAGTGCCTGCACCATCGCTTCCCGCTGATGCTCGTCGGCGTCCTGGTAGCGTGTCCACCAGTCGCCCAGGCCAGCGGGCAGTTCGCCGGCCTGCTCGCGCAGCAGCAGGAAATCGTAGGCGGCACGGAAACGCGGGTGCTGCACCAGCGCCTCGGCGCGGCGGCCGCCCCGGCGGGGCAGGCGGTCCTGCAGGTCCCACATTTCGCGCATCACGGTGGAGAACCGGCGCGGAATGGCGGTGTGCTGCACCTGCTGGTTCAGGGCCCAGCCAGCGGCCTTGTGCAGGGCAGGGGCTGGCGGCATGCCGTCGGCGCGCAGCGTTTCCAGGCGCGCCACGGTCACCGGCCACAGCAGCACGGCGAAGATGAACGCCGGCGTCACCGGCTTATCGTCCGCCAGACGCCGGTCGGTGTTATCCATGGCGGCGAGAATCAGCTTCTCCCAGACCTTGCCCTGGGGGCCTTTCAGGCTGCGGTCGGTTTCCGGGAACAGGAAATGGAACAGGCCCAGGTCCTGCAGTTGCTGCATGGAAGCCCGGGCGTGGCCGCTGAGGAACAGTTTCAGCACCTCGTCGAACAGGCGTGCCGGCGGCACCTGCAGCAGCAGCTCGGCCAGTTCGGGGATCTTCCGGCTCGCCTTCTGGTCCAGCCGGAATCCCAGTTTGGCGGCGAAACGGGCGGCGCGCAGCATGCGCACCGGGTCTTCCCGGTAGCGTTGTTCGGGGTCGCCGATCAGGCTGATTTCGCCGCGCTCAATGGCGCGCCGGCTGCCGACGAAGTCGTAGAGCGCGAAGTCGGCGATGTTGTAGTAGAGCGCGTTGATGGTGAAGTCGCGGCGCAGGGCGTCTTCCTCGATGCTGCCCCAGGTGTTGTCGCGCAGTACCAGGCCGGTTTCTTCATGGGCGGAGTGCTGGTCGCGGTCGAGCGCCTGGTCGTCCCGTTGAAAGGCCCGGAAGGTGGAGACTTCGATCACCTCGCGGCCGAAACGCACATGCACGATCTGGAAACGGCGCCCGATGATGCGGCTGCGCTTGAACAGACGCTGCACCTGCTCCGGCGTGGCGTCGGTGACCACGTCAAAATCCTTGGGTTCGCGGCCGCACAGCAGGTCACGCAGACAGCCGCCCACCAGGAAGGCTTGAAAACCCTGCTCATGCAACCCATACAGCACATTGAGCGCCGCTCTGGATATCTGCTTGCGGGAGATCGGATGCTGGTCCCGGGGGATAATGCGCGCCTCGGGCAGGGCGGTGCCGCTGCCGGAACCTTTGCCCGCGACGGCGGTCAATGTTCTCAGAGGGCGGCCCAGCAGGCGGACCGGGTAGGTGACGATGCCGGCGAGCCGGGCCAGGGCCCAGGTAAGAATTGCATCGGCCCAGACCACGGGCATGACAAGCCAGGTAAGGGCGCTTTTAAGCCTCGGTGAAAGGTTACGTGCCATTGAGCAAAAAACGTCCTGACGGAATGAAAGGCGGCATGGTAGCACTTTTTGCCACGGGCCGGTTATTCGATCTGGAGAAAGGGCGGGCGGTCCGCCGGGTGTGAGCGGGATGGCGGGCCTGGAAAGTAAAAAGGGACCACAACCTTGGTTGTGATCCCCTATGCGCTGATTCTGTTGTTGTTATTGTTTGTGTTTTTTTCTGCCTTGCGCCATAACCTATTTTTGTTACGGCATTTCGTTTTGGCT
>JBFJUC010000316.1:0-3005 GCA_041624875.1 Alcanivorax sp. | reverse complement strand
GATCCAGCATCTCGCGGTGCTGGGCGGTCACGCACACCCGGCTGTCGAAGCGGGGGTCGGCGCCCAGGGCTTTCACCACTGGCGCCATTTTGATGGCCTCCGGGCGGGTGCCGAAGACACTGAGAATCCGCTTTCCGCTCAACACTGTCTGCTCACAAAAACGCCTTTTCGCCAGTCATTTGGGGCCACGCGCCCGAAAGCCGGCTATTTTCTCATTAATCGCGGTGTAATTGTAGGCGCGGGACTCGCCCCTACCTTCAGGACCGGGCCAGGTCGAGCGCCTGTTCAGCCAGGTCCGGATAAGCGGCACGGCTGGCCGCATACTCGTCGAGAGCATTAAGTGTCCTGATCGCGGCCGAAAGTTCGATGAGCGCGTCCGCGCTTTCGGCCATTTCCGGTTCGAATTTGCCGTTGTGTCTCATCCACTTGATAACCTCATCGAGGTGCCATAACGGTGTTGAACCGGATACCCGTGCGGAAGGAAAGCGGGTTTTGATCCTACGCACATCGCCGGTCGCGTATTTCCTCATCGCCTGACGACTGACTTTCGAGAGACGTTCAGACAGTAATGCTGAAAGCTCGGAAAGATTCAGCAAGTCAGGTCCGACACAGACCAGCCGTCCATTGGGAATCGCACGCTCCACATCGTCAATCGCGGAACGTAGCGCCGCCAGCGGGCCCTGAGCTTGCCGGGTAAAATCGAGCGCCGTATGGCCGGCAACAGCGACCCCGACAAGCGCGTCATCGCAACCGGCTTCGAACAGGGCATCAAGCCAAGCTTCCGGATCAGGTTCGCTTTCCGGGAGCTGGTAGTACAACTGAAATACGTATTCATTCATCGTCCAAATCTCCCACGTATCGCAGGCCGAATTCGCAGTTATCGACCCATCGCCTGATGCTTTTGGCGTGCCCCTCTTCATTTCGAGGTGTCGACCAAATGCTGTTGCGGCAGAAACGCCCACATCGACAAGCCGGGTCGTTGTTCGGGCATTGCAGAATGCCCCAGGCATGGGCGCTTTTCCCTGAGGCCTTCACCTGCCAACCGTGCTTTTCCGCGTACTGAATCGCCCGCTCGATAATTGCTTTCGGGTGTTTTTTCCGTGCCATTGCATGTCCTTGGAAGCGTCCCATAGAAGTTTATTGTTGTCAAATGACAACAGTTTTTTTGGCGGGTACGAAAGACTGACTATGGCAAAGCTGTGCCGTCCGGTCTGTCGGTCAGGGGCGATTGTGAATGTAGGAGATTGCCGGGAGCTTCGCTCCCTTTCGCGGGCGGGGCCCGCTCCCACCAGAACCGCCCACAAAGCAAAAGTGTTGACAGAGCTTTCACGGTTGGGGAACACTGCCGGTTACTACGTACGAACATTCGTTCGTAATGCACAAAACAGAATAACAAGGGAGAGCAACCATGCACGTTTTGATCGTGGGCGCCGGTATCGCCGGCCTGACCGCCGCCATCGCGCTACGCCACAAGGGCATCGACGCGACCATCATCGAACAGGCCTCGCAACTCTCCGAGATCGGCGCCGGCATCCAGATCGCCGCCAACGGCTCGGTGGTGTTGCGTGAGCTGGGCCTGGAGCAGGCGGTGGCGGCGAAGTCGGTGATCCCCGGTTCTTTCGATATGCGTGATATCCGCGACGGCAAGCTGCTGTGGGTGGCCCCGCTGGGCGAAGAAGGCACCCGCCGCTGGGGGGCGCCGCTGTACAACATTCACCGCGCCGACCTGATCGAGATTCTCGCCGACGCCCTGCCCTCCGAGTCAGTGCGTCTCGGGGTGCATTGCACCGGCTTCTCCCAGGACGACAACGGCGTCACCGTGCACGTCGAGGACGGCGACGATCTGCACGGCCATGTGCTGATCGGCGCCGACGGCATCCATTCGGTGATCCGCAAGCAGCTGTTCGGCGAGGACGAGGTTCAGTTCTCCAACATCCTCATGTGGCGGGCGCTGATCCCCGCCGAAAAACTGGAGCACGTGGACCTGCCCGAGCGCGGCAACTACTGGTTCGGCCCCGGCCGCACGCTGATCACCTACTGGATCCGCCCGCAGAATCTCTACAGCATTCTCGCGTCGGTGCCCTCCGGCGAGGTGCACCGCGAGTCCTGGACCGAGAGCGGTGACATCGACGAGCTGCGCGCCTCCTTCGCCGACCTGGAGCCGCGCGCCCAGGCGATGATGGATCAGATCGACACCGCCTTTTTGACCGGCATGTTCTACCGCGACCCCATCGACCGCTGGACCGACCGCCGCGTGACGCTGATGGGCGACGCCGCCCATCCGATGGTGCCGTTCCTGGCCCAGGGCGCCTGCCAGGGCATGGAGGACGCCTGGGTGCTGGCGACCATGCTGGAACACTACGTCGACGATCCGATGGCCGGGCTGCAAGAGTACGAGCAGCGCCGCCGGCCACGCACGACCCGGGTGCAATCCGGCGCCCGGGCCATGGTCAAGCTGGTGCACGAATCCGAGCCGGAGCGCATCAAGGCGCGCAACGGTCGCTGGAAGGGCATGCAGCACATCGACCCGATGGCGGAGGCCACCTGGTCGTTCGTTTGGGAATACAACGTGCTGGAAGAGGTGAAGCGCCCGGCCGGTGAAGTGCTGGGCCTGTCGGCCACCCGCGAAGACAAGAGGATGGAGCGCCCGGAAAGCCAGCGCGCCTTTGATATGTGGAAGGCCGCCTTCACCGCCGAGGACGTGGCGCGCGGCCACGACGGTATGCGTGAAGGCTACGACCGCTTCCTCACCACCCACTTCCCGGCGCCGGACGACCTGGCCGTGGAGAACGCCGAGCTGGGCGGCGTGGAAGCGCTGCGCGTGCGCGCCGCCGGCGCCACCGCCGCCGACAACCGCACCACCGTGCTGCATTTCCACGGCGGCGGCTACATGCTCGGCTCCGCCAAGGGCTCGGTGGAATACGCCGGCCGGCTGGCCAAGGCGGTGTCCGGCGACTGCGTCACCGTGGATTACCGGCTGGCGCCGGAAAACCCCTACCCGGCGG
>JBFJUC010000315.1:0-3020 GCA_041624875.1 Alcanivorax sp. | reverse complement strand
GGCCGTGCCCCTGGCGGGAGAGGCAAGCGGGCATATATTCTTCGCCGACCGCTGGTACGGATTCAGCGATGCGCTCTACGCCGCCGCCCGCCTTTTGGAGGTACTCTCCCTGCAGGCCGGCGACAGCGCCGGGGCCTTCGCCCTTTAAACGGATACTTTTTTGACCGGTTGGAGAAAGCAGTCATGGACACCAAGAGCGCCCAGGAAACCGCCCGCGTTCTGATTGAAGCGTTGCCTTATATTCAGCGCTTCGCCGGCACCACCGTGGTGATCAAATACGGCGGCAACGCCATGGAAAACGACGAGCTGAAGAACAGCTTCGCCCGCGACGTGGTGATGATGAAGCAGGTCGGCATCAACCCGGTGATCGTCCACGGCGGTGGGCCGCAGATCGGCGATCTGCTCAACCGGCTCGGTAAGGAAAGCCAGTTCGTGCAGGGCATGCGCGTCACCGACCGGGAAACCATGGACGTGGTGCAGATGGTGCTCGGCGGCCTGGTCAACAAGGACATCGTCAACCTGATTCAGCACAACGGCGGGCAGGCGGTGGGCCTGACCGGTAAGGACGGCCGCCTGATCAAAGCGCGCAAGATGCTGCTCAAGAACCTGGACGCCGACGACCCCGAGCTGCAGGCCTCCGAGATCATCGACATCGGCCACGTGGGCGAGGTGCAGGGCATCGACACCAAGGTGCTCGATCTGCTCGGCGGCAGCGACTTTATTCCGGTGATCGCGCCGATCGGCGTCGATGAGGACGGCACCAGCTACAACATCAACGCCGACCTGGTGGCCGGCAAGGTGGCGGAAGTGCTGCGCGCCGAGAAGCTGATCCTGCTCACCAACGTAGCCGGCCTCAAGGACAAGGAAGGCCGCGTACTCACCGGCCTCACCGCGGACCGGGTCAACGCGCTGATCAAGGACGGCACCATCCACGGCGGCATGCTGCCTAAGATCCGCTGCGCCCTGGAGGCGGTGGAGAACGGTGTGCACACCTCGCACATCATCGATGGTCGGGTGGCCCACGCGGTGCTGCTGGAGATTCTTACCGACAAGGGGGTCGGTACTCTGATCAGCAAGAACTGATCAGCAAAATTAAAAACGCCTAAAACGGGAACCACGAATGACAGAACAGACTCCGTCCAGAAAGGAGCAAATCCTGCAGGCCCTGGCGCACATGCTGGAAGCGGAACCGGGCGGGCGGATCACCACCGCCGGCCTGGCCCGGGAAGTGGGGGTGTCCGAAGCCGCGCTGTACCGGCATTTCCCCAGCAAGGCGAAGATGTTCGAGGGGCTGATTGACTTCATCGAAGAGGCGATCTTCTCACGCATTAACCGAATCACCGGCGACGGGGACGCGCTCACCCAGGTGGAACAGATCCTCACGCTGATCCTGGCGTTCACCGAGCGCAACCCGGGCATCACACGGTTGCTCACCGGCGACGCCCTCACCGGCGAGAACGAGCGCCTGCACCGGCGTATCCAGCAGTTCTACGACCGGGTGGAAAGCCAGCTCAAGCAGGTGGTCCGCGACGCCGAGTTCAAGGAAAGCAAACGCACCGCCGCCACGCCCACCGTCACCGCCAACCTGCTGCTGGCGGTGGTGGAAGGGCGCATCGCCCAGTTCGTGCGTTCCGGCTTCAGAATCCGCCCCGGCCAGGACTGGCCGGAGCAATGGGCGCTGCTGGCGCCGACAGTATTCCGCGATTAAGAGCCTTCCAGCTCCTCCAACCGCTCAATAATCGGCGCGTACTGCTCGCGCACCGCCTGCTTGTCCTTCTCGTAGCCGGCAATTTCCCGGCGCACATGGGCCATACGGCGCTGGTAATCGTCGATGGCCTGGCGGGTGCCCTCCGGCACCGGCCGGCCAGCGCGCTCGGCGCGGGCAGCCAGGCCGACCTCCTCATCGCGCTTTTCTTCCAGTTGCGCCAGCGTGTTGGTGGCGTAGCTGATGCGCAACTCGAGCGCTTCCAGCTGGCGGTCGCGGGCCCGCACCGCGTCTTCCGGCCCGGCGTAAAGCCGCTCAAGTTCTTTGTCCCGCTCGGCTTGCTGTTGCGCCTGTTGCCGGGCTTCCATCGCCTCACGGCGACGCGCCTGCTCTTCCGGGGGCGCCGCCGGCTCGCGACGCAGCACGCGACCGCTGAGATCCAGCACCTGGTAGCCAGCGTGGATGGCCTGCTCGTTGAGCGTGGCGCTCACCGCCAGCGTGCCGTCCGGCTTGGTGTAGCGGTACATAACCTCGCCGGCGGGCTCTTTCTGCTTGGGGGCCGCCGACGCCAGCACCGGGCACAACGCCAACGACGCCAGCACCAGTCCGCACCACAGCCACCTCACGCTTACCCCTCCACGCCGTAGCGCTTGCGGTACTGCTTGAGCGCCACGCGATCCGCGTCACGCCCTTCCTGCTCTTCCAGCCAGACGATGATGTCGGCCATGGAAACAATGCTGCGCACCGGCACGCCCAGGCTTTCTTCCACTTCCTGGATCGCCGACAGATCGCCGCGGCCGCGCTCCTGGCGGTCCACCGCCACGAACACCCCGGCGACGCTCGCCTCGGTGCGCTCGAACAGCGCCGCCACCTCGCGGATGGCGGTGCCGGCGGTGATCACGTCGTCGATTACCAGCGCGCGGCCTTCCAGCGGCGCGCCCACCAGCCAGCCGCCTTCGCCGTGGTCCTTGGCTTCCTTGCGATTGAACGCCCAGGGCAGGTCCCGCCCATGGTGCTCGGCGAGCGCCACGGACACCGCCGCCACCAGCGGAATACCCTTGTAGGCGGGCCCGAACAGCATGTCGAACTCAATACCCGATTCAACAATGGCGTCGGCGTAATAGCGCCCCAGCCGGGCCAGCGCCTCACCGGTGTAAAAGGTGCCGGCGTTAAAGAAGTACGGGCTGATGCGCCCGGATTTCAGGGTGAACTCCCCGAACTTCAGCGCCTGGCGCTCCTCGGCGAAGCGCAAAAAGTGCTTCTTGTAGTTTTTCATTCCGTTCCCCACCGGGCTTACCAGCCCAGCACCTCCTGC
>JBFJUC010000314.1:0-3069 GCA_041624875.1 Alcanivorax sp. | reverse complement strand
GTTGGGCATGGCGCAGCCGTGATAGGTGCGGTAGCGCAGAAAGCGGCGCAGGATTTCCGCGTCACCGGCGACAAAGCCGGAACGCAGGCCGGGCAAGTTGGAGCGCTTGGACAGCGAATGGAACACCACGCAGCGGCGGTAATCATGGCGGCCCAGTTCCGCGCAGGCTTGCAGCAGACCGGCGGGGGCGCGGTCGCGGTAAATTTCCGAATAGCATTCATCGGACGCGATCACGAAGTCGTATTTGTCCGCCAGGTCGATCAGCGCCTTGAGTTGCGCGCTGCTCAGGGTAGCGCCGGTGGGGTTGCCCGGCGTGCAGATAAACAACACCTGGGTGCGTAGCCAGGTGCTTTCGTCAACGGCATCGAAGTCCGGCTGCAAGCCGCTGCCGTCGGTGCAGGGCAGGTACACCGGCTCGCCGCCGCCGAGCAGGGCGGCGCCTTCATAGATTTGATAGAAGGGGTTGGGCATCAGTACTAACGGGCTGCGCTGGCGATCCAGCATCGCCTGGGTGAAGGCGAACAGGGCTTCGCGGGTGCCGTTCACCGGCAGCACCTGATGGTCGCTGCTGACCTGCTGCAGTTTAAAGCGCCGGGTCAGCCAGCCGGCAATGGCCTGGCGCAGCTCCGGCAGGCCGGCGGTGCCCGGGTACTTGGCGAGCAGGGCGGTGTTATCGCGGAGTGCCTGCTGTACGAAGTCCGGTGCCGGGTGTTGCGGTTCGCCGATGGAAAACGCCACCGGGCTTTTGTCACTGGGGGGCAGGTCGGCGAATAACGTGCTCAGTTTCTCGAACGGATACGGGTGCAGGCGTTCCAGATCGGGATTCATGCTGTTCCTTAAATACGACGCAAGTCATTAAATAGTGACCGACATGGGGTCGGTTTTGCTGTAATCGTCCAGTTCCTGTTTGAGCGTGGCCTGCAGACGCTGGCACAGCTCCGGGTCGGAGACCGGCTGGCCGTCCAGGTCGGTGACGAAGAACACGTCCTCCACTTTTTCGCCCAGGGTGGCGATGCGGGCGTTCTGCACCAGCAGCTCGAACTGCACGAAAATACGGCCGATATGCGCCAGCAGGCCGGGGCGGTCGAGGCTGTGTACTTCCACCACTGAGCGGTCGTTGACGATGTCGTTGCTGATCATCACCTGGGTGGGCACGTCGAAATGCTTATGGCGGCGTGGCATGCGCCGGCTTACGGTAGTACCGAAATTGGCCGGCTGCTTGAGCGTTTCAGTGAGCGTTTTGCGGATGTACTCAATACGCGGCCAGTCGTTGCCGATCGGCGTACCGTTCTCGTCGAGAACGATATAGGTATCCAGGCTGAAGCCGTCGGCGCTGGTGATAATGCGCGCGTCCATAATGGTCAGCCCGAGGCTGTCCAGGGCGTTCACCGTGGCGGCGAACAGATTACGGGTGTCCGGCGTGTAAATGAAGATCTGCGAGCCGCCTTCCAGGTTGCCGGGGCTGGTTTCCGATTCGCGGATCAACACCAGCGGGTCTTCCTTATTGGTGCGTTCCAGCAGCGCCTCGGTGTGCCAGGCGATGTCCCAGGGCGTTTCACGCAGGAAGTATTCGTCGCCGATGTTGGCCCACAGCGCTTCGATCGCCTGCGGGTCATGGTCCCGCTCGGTGAGCAGCTTGAGGGCGTCGTCGCGGGTCTCATCGATCCAGTCCTGTTTGTCCTGGGGATTGTTGAGACCGCGCCGCAACGCGCGTTTGGTTTCCAGGTACAGCTGACGCATCAGCGAGGCGCGCCAGGAATTCCACAGCGCTGGGTTGGTGGCGTTGATGTCGGCCACCGTCAGCACGTAGAGATAATCCAGGTGCACCAGGTCACCCACGGTGCGCGCGAATTCATGCACCACGTCCGGGTCGGAAATATCCTTGCGCTGGGCGGTCACACTCATGGTCAGGTGGTTGCGCACCAGCCAGGCCACCAGCTTGGCGTCCCAGTTGGTCAGGCCGTGGCGCTGGCAGAAGGCGATGGCGTCGTCGGCGCCCAGCTCGGAATGGTCGCCGCCACGACCCTTGGCGATGTCATGGTAGAGGCCGGCCACGTACAGCAGCTCGGGCTTGGGCAGCCGGTAAAACACCTCGCAGGCCACCGGGAATTCGTCGCGCTGGTCGTCGTAGCGCAGGCGTCGCATGTTCTTGATTACCAGCAGGGTGTGCGCGTCCACGGTGTAAATATGGAACAGGTCGTACTGCATCATGCCGATGATGCGACCGAACTCGGGCAGGTACTTGCCGAGAATGCCGTAGCGTTTCATGCGGCGCAGTTGCGAGAACAGCGCGTGGGGGCTGCGCAGCAGCTGCATGAACAGGGCGGTGTGGGCCGGTTCCTGGCGAAATGCGTCGTCGATCAGGGGCCGGGATTCGATCAGCGCGCGCACGGTGGCGGCGCGCACGCCGTTCAGGTCCGGGTTCTGGGCCAGCAGCACGAACACTTCGAGGATCGCCGAGGGCTGTTTGCGGAATACGTCGGGCGCGCTGATTTCCAGATAGTCGTTGCGCACCTGGAAACGGCGGTTGAGCGGGCGCACCTTCTCCGGTTCGCCGGCGCGCAGGATCACCTCGTCGAACAGCTGCAGCAACATCTCGTTGAGCACCGACAGCGCCAGCGCCACGCGATAGAAGCGCTTCATCAGTTGTTCCACCGCCAGGTTGGCGTCGGAGTCCTTGTGGCCGAGGCGCTCGGCGAGCTGGCGCTGATGATCGAACAGCAGGCGGTTTTCGTTGCGACCGGTGAGGCCGTGCAGCTGCCAGCGGATCCGCCACAGCGACTCCAGGCACTTGCTCAGCACGCGGTGCTCGTCGGCGGTCAGAAAGCCCGCGTCGACCAGGGCTTCCAGGCTGTCGGCGCCGAAGTGCCGCTTCGCCACCCAGGCGATCATCTGCACGTCGCGCAGGCCGCCGGGGGCGTTCTTGATGTCCGGTTCCAGGTTGTAGTCGGTGTCGTTGAACTTGCGGTGGCGGGCGGTCTGCTCTTCCCATTTGGCGGCGAAGAAGCGGTCGTTGGGCCACATCGCGTCCGGCCCGGTGAGCACCTCGAGGTCCGCGCGCACCCGGTC
>JBFJUC010000313.1:0-3077 GCA_041624875.1 Alcanivorax sp. | reverse complement strand
TTCAGGGTCATCACGGCGGCGCGCAGGCCGGGCTGGCGTTCGCGCAGGTCGGCGAGCACCCGTTCGGCGGCGCCGGTGGCGGTGCTGGGCAGCAGCAGCGCCAGGTGATCCTCGTCGTAGCGGGCGATCACGTCGCTGCGGCGCAGCCGCTGGCTGACGGTCTCGGCCAGGGCGTTGATGTCCGGGTGGCGCACCAGTACCAGAGTGAGCGGCGAGGACAGCCGGTCGTGCAGCGGGATCAGCCAGCCGGCGGTGCTGGTCAGGGCGGTGCGGCTGATAAAGCCGGTCTGTGGGTCGCGCCAGGCGGTTTCCACCGCTTGGCGTGACAGCACCTGGTTGCGCCAGATCATCAGGCCGAAGTAGAGCATGCACACGGTAAGCGCGGCGAGCAGGAACAGGCTGGCGGAGGCGGCGGTTTCGGCGCCGCTGCCGCTGTAGCTGATGCGGATCGGCATGACGATGGCCAACACCACCTCGGCGGCGGCCAGCATCACCAGAAAACGTTTCAGCCCGTGCAACAGACCGTTACTGAGCACCGCCAGGAACAGCAGGGCCATGGTCGGGGGCGGTTCGCCGCCGTCGAGCAGAATCACGATGCCGAGGATGACCAGGTCCAGGCCGGAGGCCAGTATCGTGGCGTGCGGCACGCGCGCCACCAGAAACAGCAGTTGCAGAGCCAGGTAGCTGCCGGCCAGAATCCAGGGCGTGGACGCCGGCACCGTGAAGAAGAAGCCTTCGGAATGGTTGAAATAGAGCACCGCCAGGATGGCGAACAAGGCTCGGGCCAGGTACTGAAGTACGATAACGCCCTGTTCCGTGGACACGCGCGAAGAAGTTTCCATGAGTGGCGATGTTCCTCAAAGCAATGCGAGCTATGTTGCGTCACCTCCCCGGCGGAATAAAGATACCGTGGGGTGTAAAGTTGTAAAAACGATACCGGGAGTGAAGATGTCGGTGGATCAGGATCAACACGCGCCGCTGCGCGACAATGTACGTTTGCTGGGCGAAGAGCTGGGCGCGGTGCTCCGCGAGCAATCCGGCGAGCGATTGTACGACACCGTGGAAACGATTCGCCAGGCGGCGGTAGAGAGTCGCTCGGAAGGGGAAATGGAGCTCACCCGTTTGCGCGGTCTGCTCGACCCGCTGGACGACGATACCCTGCTGGAAGTGGCGCGGGCGTTCAGCCAGTTTCTCAACCTGGCCAACATCGCCGAGCAGCATCACCGCGAGCGCCTGCACCGCCGCCATGAACGCTATCCCGGCGACCCGGACACCGACCAGGGTCTGCGTCAGGTGCTGGCGGAGCTGAAGCAGAAGGGCATCGAACCGGCGCGCATCCGCGAGACCCTCACACCGCTGTCGGTGGAGCTGGTGCTCACCGCCCATCCCACCGAAGTGACCCGCCGCACCCTGATTCGCAAGTACGACCAGATGGCCGACCTGCTCGCCGAGCTGGACCGCCCGGACATCAACGCCGAGGAACACCACGGCCTGCGCCAGCGCCTGCGTGAGCTGATCCTGTCCGCCTGGGCCACCGACGAAATCCGCCGCGAGCGGCCCACCCCGGTGGACGAAGCCAAGTGGGGCTTCGCTGTGATCGAGCAATCGCTGTGGAGAGCGGTGCCCCGGGTCATGCGCGACATCGAGGCGGAACTGGGCCAGGCCGGCATCGACGCCTTGCCCGCCGATTGGGTGCCGATCCGCTTCGCCTCCTGGATGGGCGGCGACCGCGACGGCAACCCCAACGTCACGGCCACCGTCACCCGCGAAGTGTTGTTGCTGGCGCGTTGGATGGCCGCCGACCTCTACCTCCGCGACGTGGAAAACCTGCTGGCGGACCTGTCCATGCACAACGCCAGCGACGAACTGCTGGCGCGCACCGGCCCCAGCCACGAACCCTACCGGGTGGTGCTGCGCGGCGTGCGCGACCGCCTGAAAATCACCCGCCGACGCATGGAGGCCCTGGTGGAAGGGCGCCCGGTGCCCGAGGGCGAAGGCTTCACTGAAGGCCGCCAACTGCTCGACGAGCTGTTACTGCTGGACCGCTCCCTGCGCGCGGTGGGCCTGGGCGCGATCGCCGACGGCGAACTCAAGGACAGCCTGCGGCGCCTCAACTGTTTCGGCATCACGCTGCTGTGCCTGGACATCCGCCAGGAATCCACCCGCCATACCGCCACCCTGGACGCCATCACCCGCTACCTGGGCCTGGGCGGTTACGGCGAATGGGACGAGCGCGAGAAACAACGCTTCCTGCTCGCCGAGTTGGAGAGCCGCCGGCCGCTGGTGGACGAGGCCTTCTATCGCAGCGACCTGTGCGACGGCGACGTCCGTGAGGTGCTGGAAACCTGCCAGGTGATCGCCGAGCAAGGCCCGGAAGGGCTGGGCGCTTATGTGATCTCCATGGCCAAGACCTCCTCGGACGTGCTGGCGGTGATGCTGCTGCAGAAGATCGCCGGCGTGCGTCGGCCGATGCGCGTGGTGCCGCTGTTCGAAACCCTCGACGACCTGGACAATGCCGGCGACACCATGGCGGCGCTGCTCGACATCCCGCTCTACAAGCAGCGCGTGGTGGATGGGCAGGAAGTGATGATCGGCTATTCGGATTCCGCCAAGGACGCCGGCTTCCTGGGCGCCGCCTGGGCTCAATTCCGCGCCCAGGAAGCGCTCACCAAAACCTTCCAGACACACGGCGTGCCGCTGACCCTGTTCCACGGCCGCGGCGGCTCCATCTCCCGCGGCGGTTCGCCCACCCGCATGGCGCTGCTGTCACAGCCGCCGGGCTCGGTGGCCGGGCGCATCCGCGTCACCGAACAGGGCGAAGTGATCCGCTTCAAATACGGTCGCCCCTCGGTGGCGGTGTACAACCTGGAGCAATACGTGGCCGCCACCCTGGAAGCCACCCTGGTGCCGCCCCGCGAACCGGACGCCGAGTGGCGCGCGCAAATGCAGAAGCTCACCGACGTCTCCGTGGCCGGCTACCGCCAGGTGGTCCGCGAAGATCCGGCGCTGGTCAGCTACCTGCGCACCGTCACCCCGGAAACCGAGCTCAGCCGCCTGGCCCTGGGCAGCCGCCCGGC
>JBFJUC010000312.1:0-3077 GCA_041624875.1 Alcanivorax sp. | reverse complement strand
TTGCTGATTATTCCTCAACGGAATTGATGTCCATCTTTGCCATGCAGGGGTTCGCCGGTTTGTCCCTGTTTTCCGTGTTCGTTCTCATGGCAATGGGCCTGGCGATTATTTTCGGCCAGATGGGTGTGATCAACATGGCCCATGGGGAATTCATGATCCTGGGGGCCTATACCACCTACCTGACGTCTCAGTTTTTCCAGAATTTCATGCCGGAACTATTCGCCGGCTCGTTCTTCGTCGCCATGGTGCTGGCGTTCCTGGTGTCCGGGGCACTCGGCGCCTTCGTCGAGTGGGCCATGGTGCGGCATCTGTACCGGCGACCGCTGGACACGCTGCTCGCCACCTGGGGGTTGAGCCTGATTCTTCAGCAGGCCTACCGGTCGATCTTCGGCGCCCGGGAAGTGGGCGTGGACCTGCCCGATTGGATGATGGGCGCGTTCAACGTCACCGACATGGTGCAACTGCCGATCAATGGCCTGTTCGTGATGATCATCGCCTTATCCATTGCGCTGGCGGTGTACCTGCTCATGTATCGCTCCGGCTGGGGCAAGAAAGTGCGCGCCGTGGTGCAGAACCGGCCCATGGCGGAAGCGGTGGGCATCAACACCGCCGGTGTCGACCGCGCCACCTTCGCACTGGGGTGTGGCATTGCCGGCGTCGCCGGCAGCGCCTTCACCATGATCGGCTCCACCGGGCCGTCGTCCGGCCAGGCCTACATCGTCGATACCTTCCTGGTGGTGGTGTTCGGCGGCGCGCAAAGCCTGATCGGCACCATTGTTTCAGCGTTCGGCATCTCCCAGGCCCAGTCCACCATGGAGTTCTTCCTGAGCGGTTCCATGGCCAAAGTACTCACCCTGCTGGTGGTGGTGGGCATTCTCATGTTGCGTCCGGAAGGCCTGATGGCCTTGAAGGTCCGTCGCTAGGAGTCCGTGATGAAAAACAACTCTCCCCTTCAATGGCTGACTTCCCGGGAAGGCGTCTACTACCTGCTGTTGGCCTTGCTGCTGGTGGTGGTGCTGCCGCTCTCCCTGGATGCCTTCCGGCTTAACATGGTGGGCAAGTATCTGACTTACGCGTTCGCCGCCATCGGCCTGGTGATGTGCTGGGGCAAGGCGGGCATTCTCAGCCTCGGCCAGGGTGTGTTCTTCGGCCTGGGCGGCTACTGCATGGCCATGTTTCTGAAGCTGGAGGCGTCCACCCCGGAGGCCACCAAGCATCAGTCGACCCCGGGGATCCCGGATTTCATGGATTGGAACCAGATCACCGAGCTGCCGGCGTTCTGGCAGCCGTTTCACAGCTTCTCGTTCACCCTGATCGCGGTGATCGCGGTGCCGGTGCTGCTGGCCTTGATCATTGGGGTGGCCATGTTCAAGCGCCGTGTCGGAGGCGTTTATTTCGCCATTATCACCCAGGCGATCGCCGCCATTCTGACTATCCTGATCATCGGACAGCAGGGCCTCACCGGCGGCGTCAACGGCATCACCGACCTGCAAACCCTGATGGGTTGGAATATCCGTACCGACGCCGCCAAGTCCACGCTCTATTTTGTCTGCGTCGGGCTGCTGTTTCTCAGTCTGTTCGTCTGTCGTCATGTCCAGAACGCCAAACTGGGCCGGATCCTGGTCGCGATGCGCGACCAGGAAAACCGGGTGCGTTTCTCCGGCTATGACGTGGCCTCGTTCAAGGTCTTCGTATTCTGCCTGGCCGCCGGCCTGGCCGGCATCGGTGGCGCGCTGTTCACCCTGCAGGTCGGCTTCATGTCGCCGTCGTTCGTGGGCATCGTGCCGTCCATTGAGATGGTGGTGTTTTGCGCCCTCGGCGGGCGTTACTCGCTGCTCGGCGGCGTGTACGGCGCGCTGTTGGTGAACGCGGCGAAAAGCGGCTTCTCCGAATCCTTCCCGGAACTCTGGCCCTATGCCATGGGGGCGCTGTTTATCGGCGTGGTACTGGCCTTTCCCAACGGCCTGGCCGGTCTCTATGAGCGTTACATCATGCCGCTGGAGAAGCGCTTGCCGATTATCGGCAAGTACCTGGACAAAGAAGACGGTGGCGAGCCGCAAGCGTCGCCCGCGGCGTCCGATCAACTTAGCGCGGAGAAATCCTGATGAATGCGCAAAAGGAAAACTTTCTGCTCGCCGTGGAGGGTTTGACGGTGTCCTTCGACGGCTTCAAAGCGGTGGACGACCTGTCCTTCTATCTCGACCCCAAGGAGATCCGCGTGATCATCGGCCCCAACGGGGCGGGTAAAACCACGGTGCTGGATCTGATCTGCGGTAAAACCCGCGCCACCGCGGGCTCGATCCGCTTCGGCGGCAAAGAGCTCACCAAGATGAAAGAGCACCAGATCGTCCATGCGGGGGTGGGGCGCAAGTTCCAGAATCCTTCGGTGTTCGAGGATTTGACCGTGTTCGAGAACCTGGAAGTGTCCTACCCGCAGGGCCACACCGTGATGGGGGCGCTGGCGTTCAAGCGCGATACCGCCGTGATCGAGGCGGTGGAACGCATCGCCGACACCATCTTTCTCAACGACCAGCTCAATGAGCCGGCGGGGCTGCTCAGCCACGGTCAGAAGCAGTGGCTGGAGATTGGCATGCTGCTGATTCAGAAGCCGGACCTGTTGATGCTCGACGAACCGGTGGCGGGCATGTCGGTGGCGGAACGCAAAAAGACCGCCGAGCTGCTGCGCGTGATCACCCGTGACCATACCGTGCTGGTGATCGAACACGACATGCAGTTCGTCGGCGATATCGCCGACCGGGTCACGGTGATGCACCAGGGCAAGGTGCTCTCGGAAGGCTCCATCGATCACGTCAAGCAGGACCCGAAAGTCATCGAAGTCTACTTAGGACATTGATCATGTTGAAGGTTGCTAATCACTCCGTGGCCTATGGCCAGAGCACCATCATCCGCGACCTGAATCTGGACGTCAACGACAACGCGATCGTCGCGGTGGTGGGACGCAACGGCATGGGCAAAACCACACTGATGAAGTCGCTGATCGGCATGACCCCCAGCCGCGCCGGCAGCGTGTCCCTGAACAACACCGATATAAGCGGCATGAAAAGCTTTCAGCGGGT
>JBFJUC010000311.1:0-3105 GCA_041624875.1 Alcanivorax sp. | reverse complement strand
CATCATGGCGCGCACCTACCTGGATCATCTGGATCCGGAGTATCTGCGCTACTACTTCGCCGCCAAGCTGAACAGCCGGGTGGATGATTTCGACCTCAATCTGGAAGACTTCGCCCAGCGTGTGAACACGGATCTGGTCGGCAAGGTGGTCAACATCGCCAGCCGCACCGGCAACTTCGTCAAGAAATTCGGCGGCCGGCTCGGCGACGACCTGGACAACCCCTTGCTGGCCCGCGAAGCCCAGGAAGCCGCCGGCCGCATCGCCGCCTTCTACGAACAACGGGAATTCAGCAAGGCGATGCGCGAGATCATGAGCCTGGCGGACCACGCCAACGGCTATATCGCCGACAAGGCGCCCTGGAGCCTGGCCAAGGAGGACGGCAAGGAGCAGGAGGTGCTGGCGATTTGCACCACCGCGCTGAACGTATTCCGCTTGCTGGTGCTGTACCTGAAACCGGTACTGCCGGGTCTGGCGGAGCGTGCCGAGGCTTTCCTGGACATCCCGCCGCTGACCTGGGCGGATGCGGAGACCCTGCTGATCGACCATCCGATCAACAAGTTCAAGCCGCTGCTGTCACGGGTCGACATGGCGCACATCGAGGCGATGCTGGCCGACTCCCGCGACACCAACCCGGCGGCGCCCGCCAAGCAAGCGCCGGCCAAGGCCGCCCCGGCGGAGGAAGACGACACCATCACCATCGACGACTTCCTCAAGGTCAAATTACGCGCCGCCCGCATCGCCAAGGCGGCACCGGTGGAAGGCGCCGACAAACTGCTGCAACTGACCCTGGACGTGGGTGAGCTTGGCGAGCGAAACGTATTCGCCGGCATCAAAAGCAAGTACCGCCCCGAGGATCTGGAGGGGCGCATGGTGGTGTTGGTCGCCAATCTGGCGCCGCGCAAAATGAAATTCGGCGTCTCCGAGGGCATGGTGCTGGCCGCCGGCCCCGGTGGTGACGACATCTTCCTGCTCAGCCCGGACGACGGCGCCCAACCCGGCATGGAGGTGCGCTAAGCGCGCCGCTCATGAGGGACGTCGAGCGCATACCGGTACTCGCTGGCCCGGTGCTGCGCCGGGTCGACCACCACCGGCTGGTGCTGTGGCTGGTGGCCCGCCGCCCTTTGGCCCTGGAACTGGCCCTGTATGAGGCCGGCGAGCCAGGACCGTCACGGCGGACCACGCTGGACGACGACCAATGCCGGGTTCTGCCGCTGGGCGATCACGCCCACGTGCATCTCATCGACGTGGCGTTGGAAACGCCGCTGCCGGAAGACGTTCTGATCGGCTACGACCTGATCATCGAGGGGCGGGAAGGCATCGCCGATTGGGCGCCACATTTGCTCTATCCCGGTCAGCAGTGGCCCGCCTTCGTGCTCCACGCCCGCCGTCGGCGCCTTATGCACGGCTCATGCCGCAAACCTCACCACAAAGACCGCGATGGCCTGGTCCGGGCGGACCAGCTGCTCGCCGCCGCCCCGGATAACCCGGCGGCACGACCCGCACTACTGTTGCTCACCGGCGACCAGGTGTATGTGGATGATGTCAGTGCCCCGATGTTGGCCGCGATCCAGGCCCTAATCACCGCGCTCGGGTTGCATGACGAGCAACTGCGCGGTGCCTGCGTCGCCACCGGCAAGGAAATCTACGATCACCCGGACAACCATCGCCGCGAACGTCTGCTGCCGGAACTCAAGGTCAACCGGGAACTACGCGAGCGGTTCTTCGGCGGCGTCAGAAAACCGGTATTCACCAGCGACAACGCCCACCGCCACCTGATTACCCTGGCGGAGATCAGCGCCATGTACCTGCTGGTCTGGTCACCGCTGCCATGGCAATTGATCGACCCGGCGGAGCCGGCCCTGGAAGACCGCGACCGGGAATACTACCCGCGCCACAAAGAAGCCGTGGATGCCTTCGTGTCGGATTTGCCAGCGGTTGCCCGGGTCCTGGCGCAGTTGCCGACGCTGATGATCTTCGACGACCACGACATCACCGACGACTGGAACCTGACCGCGGCCTGGGAGGCCTCGGCCTATGGCCATCCGTTCTCCCGACAGATCATTGGCAACGCCCTGATCGGCTATTTGCTATTCCAAGGCTGGGGCAATAACCCGGACGCCTTCGACAAGCTGCTGTGCGGCGTGGACCGGCTACTGCGACAAACGACGCCGGACCGAGCCCTCTCGCAACCGCTGCAGAGTGAGGTCATCGACACGCTGCTAGCGTTCGAGCACTGGCACTACACCCTGCCCGGCACGCCAAAACTCGTGGTCCTCGACACGCGCACCCGCCGCTGGCGCAGCGAACGACAGGCCGGCCGGCCGTCAGGCCTGATGGACTGGGAAGCCCTTACCGAATTGCAGCAGGCGCTGCTCGGCGAGCCGTCGGTGGTGGTGGTGTCTCCGGCGCCGATCTTCGGCGTGAAACTGATCGAAACGGTGCAGAAAATGTTCACCCTGGCCGGCAAACCGCTGACCGTGGACGCGGAGAACTGGATGGCCCACCGCGGCGCGGCGCGGGTAATCCTGAATATTTTCCGCCATTCAAAAACGCCGGGGAACTATGTGATTTTGTCCGGGGACGTGCATTACTCCTTCGCTTACAGAGTACGGATCCGCCATCGGGAACGAGGCCCCAACGTCTGGCAGCTCACCGACAGCGGCCTGAAGAACAGCTTTCCGCACAAACTGCTGACGCTGTTCGACCGGCTCAACCGCTGGCTGTATTCGCCCCGTTCACCGCTCAACTGGTTCACCAAACGGCGCCGCCTGAGCGTGGCCCCCTACGTCCCCGACCACAGCGATGCCGGCGAGCGCCTGTGGAACGGCGCAGGCATCGGACTGGTCACTCTCAACGACGACGGCAGCCCGGCCCGTATTCAGCACCTGGACAGCACCGGGACCGATATCGAATTCCTGCTCCACGACGACGCCGAGACCTGAAAAAGAGTTTATCGCGCTTTAGCGGGACCGCTCTCTCCAGCGGGGACGCGTGTCTGTGTTCAGAGCCATGCACGGCAGCTGGCACCATTCGGGAGGTTCGGTCTGGGTGCCCGTGTCCAGGACTGTGTGAGGCAGGAGCCGAACACAAGCCTACAGGGAGGT
>JBFJUC010000310.1:0-3129 GCA_041624875.1 Alcanivorax sp. | reverse complement strand
GTGACTATTACCGTAAAGGCGTTCGACTTCTTCAGCGGGCACCGCGAACGGCGGCCCGTCCATGCGGTCCTGGTCGTACTCGAAGGTGATCAACAACTGCGGGGCGCGCGCCGTGACAGTGGCCAGGTGCGCCGCGTAGCGCTCGCGCATGGCCGCCGGCAAAGCCACCAGCGCCGCCCGGTCGTAGACCATCGCCACATCGCCCAGATCGTCCGCCGTGAGCGCGAAAACGTCGCCCTGGAACACCGTGAGCGCGCCGTGGCGCCACACCCGGCCGTCACCCCAGGGCGACACGTCCGGGTTAACGCCCAGCGACTCGAACAGTTGGCTCACCGCCAGTTCACTGAGCTCAACGCCCACCACCCGCAGGCCCTGCTCCAGCAGCCAGCCGATATCCAGCGTCTTGCCGCACAGCGGCAGAAAGACCGTCGCCCCGGCGGGCAGATCGTAAGCGGCCAGATTGCGTTTCAGGATCGGGTGTATAAACGGTAGATGGAAACCCAGCTCCTGAGCCTGCCATTTCTCTTCCCAAAACTGCTTTTCCATCAGGCTCTCCGGCTATTGCGGATAAAGGCGCACCGCTCTTTACCAGATTTAGTGCGCTTCTTCCCAGTTGTTACCAATCCCGGCATCAACGATCAGCGGGACCCGCAGATTGACCGCGCTTTCCATCCGCTGGGTCACTTCCCGCACCAGATCATCGACGTGGCCCTCCGCCACTTCAAACACCAACTCATCGTGTACCTGCATGATCATCATCGCGTTCAGTTCCGTCCGTTGCAGCCAGCGGTGAACGTCGATCATGGCGTGCTTGATGATGTCGGCGGCGGTGCCCTGCATCGGCGCGTTGATGGCGGTGCGCTCGGCGGCCTGACGGCGCTGGCCGTTGCGGCTGTTGATCTCCGGCAGGTAGAGGCGGCGGCCGAACAGGGTTTCCACGTAGCCTTTTTCGGCGGCGTCGGCGCGGGTGTTTTCCATGTAGCGTTTGACGCCGGGGTATTTGTCGAAGTAGCGGTCGATGTATTCCTGGGCTTCGCCGCGCGGGATGCCGAGCTGTTTGGCGAGGCCGAAGGCGCTCATGCCGTAGATCAGGCCGAAGTTGATGGCCTTGGCGTTGCGGCGTTCGTTGTCGCTGACGTCGTCGAGGGTTTTGCCCCAGACTTCGGCGGCGGTGGCGCGGTGAATGTCCAGGTTGTTTTCAAAAGCGTGGGTGAGGCCTTTGTCACCGGACAGGTGCGCCATGATGCGCAGTTCAATTTGTGAGTAGTCGCAGGCGACGATTTTTTTATTTTTGGGCGCCGAAAACGCCAGGCGGATCTTGCGGCCTTCTTCGCTGCGCACCGGAATGTTCTGCAGGTTCGGGTCGCTGGAGGACAGCCGGCCGGTGGCCGCCACCGCCTGGTGGTAGGAGGTGTGCACCCGGCCGGTGGTGGGGTTGATCAGTTCCGGCAGCTTGTCGGTGTAGGTGTTTTTTAGTTTGGAAACACCGCGGTAGTCCATGATCACCTGGGGCAACGGGTAGCCCTGCAACGCCAGGTCCTGAAGCACGGCTTCGGCGGTGGACGGCGCGCCCTTGGGCGTCTTTTTGATCACCGGGATTTCCAGTTTTTCGTAAAGAATTTCGCCGAGCTGTTTGGGCGAGCCGAGATTGAATTTCTGGCCCGCTTCTTCAAACGCTTTTTCTTCCAGTTCCAGCATGCGCTTGGCGAGGAAGGTGCTCTGCTTTTTGAGCATCTCCGCGTCCACATAGGTGCCGTTGCGTTCGATATGGCTGAGCACCGGCACCAGCGGCATTTCGATGTCATGGAACACGCTTTTCAGGCCCGCTTCTTTTTCCAGGCGCGGCCACAGCGTCTGATGCAGACGCAGGGTGATGTCCGCGTCTTCGGAAGCATAGGGTCCGGCCTCGGCAAGGCCCACCTGATTGAAGGTCAGCTGCTTGGCGCCCTTGCCGGCGATCTCCTGGAAGCTGATGTTCTTGTGGCCCAGATACTTAAGCGCCAGAGAATCCATGTCGTGGCGGGTGGCCACGGAATCCAACACATAGGATTCCAGCATGGTGTCGTATTGCACGCCGCGCAGGGTGATGTCGGCGCGGGCCAGCACGCTCATGTCGTATTTGAGGTTCTGGCCGACTTTTTTGCTTTTTTCGTCTTCGAGGATCGGCTTGAGTTTGTCGAGCACCACAGCACGGTCGAGCTGATCCGGCGCGCCCGGATAATCATGCCCGAAGGGGACGTAGGCGGCTTCGCCGGCGGCGGTGGCGAAGCTGACGCCGACCAGATCCGCCTCCATGTAATTGAGGCTGGTGGTTTCGGTATCGAAGGCGAACAACTCGGCTTTTTTCAGTTTTTCGATCCAGGTGTTCAGGTCTTCTTCGCTGAGCACGGTCTGGTAGCCGTCCCGGTCGATGTTCTGCTCGCTTTCGATGTCCGGGGCGCCGTCCACGGCCGGGTCGTCGCCTTCCAGCAATTCACTGAGCCAACCTTTGAATTCCAGGTCGCGATAGTAACCGGCGAGCTTCTCCGCATCGGGCGTCAGCAGCTTGAGGTCGTCCAGGGCTTCCTTGAGTTCGCAGTCCACCTTGATGGTGGCCAACTCGTAGGAGAGGAACGCCTGTTCCCGGTTGTCTTCCAGTTTCTTGCCCATGGACTTGGCGCCGCGGAAATCCAGCTCGGCGACCTTGTCCAGGTTGGCGTAGATATTTTCCAGCGAGCCCAGCCCGGTAAGCAGGGCCAGGGCGGTTTTTTCACCGACGCCGGGGACACCGGGAATGTTGTCCACCTTGTCGCCCATCAGCGCCAGGAAATCGATGATCAGCTCCGGGCCGACACCGAACTTTTCACGTACGCCGTCAATGTCGTAGAGGGCGTTGTTCATGGTGTTGATCAGGGTGACGTGATCGTTGACCAATTGTGCCATGTCCTTGTCGCCGGTGGAGATCAGCACCGCTTTCTGCTGCTCGCTGAACACCCGCGCGAAGGTGCCGATTACGTCGTCGGCTTCGACGCCGTCCTCGATGATCAGCGGCAGGCCCATGGCGCGGATCAGATCGTGCAGCGGCTGCACCTGCTCGCGCAGCTCGTCGGGCATCGGCGGCCGGTTGGCCTTGTACTGCTCGAACAGCTC
>JBFJUC010000309.1:0-3140 GCA_041624875.1 Alcanivorax sp. | reverse complement strand
ATCACGCCGGCGGCGTGCTGGGCGGCATCACCTCCGGGCAGATCGTGCGCGCCAGCATGGCGCTCAAGCCCACCTCCAGCATCACCATCCCCGGGCGCAGCATCAATCTGCGCGGCGAGGCCACCGAGGTGGTCACCAAGGGGCGCCATGACCCTTGCGTGGGGGTGCGCGCCACGCCCATCGCCGAGGCTATGCTGGCCCTGGTGCTGATGGACCATTACCTGCGCCACCGGGGCCAGAACGGAGACGTGACGCCGCCGTTGGCGCCGATTCCCGGCGGCTTCTGAGCAAGGGGCGCCGCATGCCGTTTTACTGGCGCCTGTCGGGGTTCTATTTCCTCTACTTCGGCCTGCTCGGCACGTTGGTGCCGTACTGGTCGCTGTATCTGAAAGACCTGGGTTTCAGCCCGTTCGCCATCGGCGTGCTGATGGCGGTGCCGCAGATCACCAAGATCGGCGCGCCCAATCTGTGGGGCTGGCTGGCCGACCGCACCGGTGCCCGGTTGCGCATCATCCGTCTGGGTAACCTGGCCGCCGCGCTGGCGTTCCTGCCGGTGTTCTGGGTCGATCAGGTGTGGAGCATGGCGATCCTGTTGGCCACGTTCAGTTTTTTCTGGAATGCGGTGCTGGCCCAGTTCGAGGTGATCACCCTGCGCACGCTCGGCGATCAGGCCCACCGCTACAGCCATGTGCGGCTGTGGGGGTCGCTGGGCTTTATCGGCGCGGTGTTGCTGGTGGGCTGGGCGCTGGATCACCTGCCCATCGATCTGCTGCCCTGGGTGATGTCCGCGTTGCTGTGGTTGCTGTGGCTGACCACGCAATCGCTGCCCTCCGGCGGCGCCGAGCAGCCCCGGCCCCGGCCCGGCGGCGTGCGGGCCCTGCTGCGCCGGCGCGACGTGCAGGCGTTCATCCTCGCTTCTTTTCTGATGCAGGCGTCCCACGGGCCTTACTACACCTTCTATAGCATCCATCTCGAAGACCTGGGGTTCCGCAAGTTCACCGTGGGCGTGCTATGGGCCCTGGGAGTGGCCGCCGAGGTCGGCATCTTCCTGGTCATGCACCGGTTGATGCGCCGGTTCGCCCTGGCCCGGGTGCTGTTCGTGAGTCTGTGGCTGGCGGTGCTGCGTTGGCTGATCATCGCGCTGTGCGGCGCCGAGCTGTGGTGGCTGGTGCCCGCGCAGCTGCTGCACGCGGCCAGCTACGGCAGTTTCCACGCCGCCAGTATTGCCTGGGTGCAGGACACCTTCGGCGAAGCCCACGCCGGCCAGGGTCAGGCGCTTTACTCCAGTCTGGGCTACGGGGCCGGCTGGGCGCTGGGCGCCGGCCTCAGTGGCCTGTACTGGGCCCGCTGGGGCGCAGACAGCTTTCTGGTGGCGGCCGCCACGGCGGCGGTGGCGGCACTGGTGGTGTGGCGCTGGCTGCTCAACCGCCGCTGTTAAGAATAGCCAGGAAGGCGCCGGCGGCGTTGGAACGGCTGCGGCCCGGGTGGGTGACCACGCCCAGGCGGCGCACCGGCAGGGCAGTATCCACCTTCAAGCGCACTACGCTTTCATCAAGCATGGTTTCGGGTAGCACGCTCCAGCCCAGCCCGATGGACACCATCATATGGATGGTCTCCAGATAGTTCGTGGACATGGAGATGTTCAGCGTCAGTGCCTGCTCCTCGAACAGACTTTCCACGATGCGCCGGGTGAACGTGACCGGCGAGGGCAGGATGGCGCTGTAGCCGGTCAGGGTTTCCAGTGGCACCCGCTCCAGGCGCGCCAGCGGGTGCTCCGGGGCCGCCATGAACACCAGCGGATCCTGCCACACCGCTTGGCTGTGCAGGCGCGGATCCGGCTGCGGGGGCAGGGTAACCACCCCCATCTCCAGGTCGCCGTGCAGCACCGCTTCCCAAGCTTCCTCCGAATCGATGAAATGGATATCCAGTTTCACGTCCGGATATTCCCGGGAAAATCGGCGCAACACCGGCGGCAGACGGTGCAGGCCGATGTGATGGCTGGTGCCGATGCGCAGCGTGCCGGACACCGTGCCGGTGAGGTTGCTGATCGCCCGGCCCATGTCTTCCAGGTCCAGCAGTACCTGGCGGGCGCGAGGCAGCAGCGCGTCGCCCGCCTCCGTGAGGCGGATGCGCCGGCCCACCCGGTCGAACAGCCGGGTGCCGAGCTGTTGCTCCAGTTGCGCGATGCGTTTGCTCACCGCCGGCTGGGTGAGGAACAGCCGCTCCGCCGCGGTGGAGAACGAACCGCTCTCCGCGACCGCCAGAAAGGCGGTAAGAGCCTGGGTGTCCATCGGTGGCATGTCTCCAAGGTATCGAATAACTTTATGGAATCCTAAACATAAAAATTATGAATTGGAATTATCGAAAAGCCCTGCGTAAGGTGTGGCTATCAATTGGAGAGCAGGTTATGGCAGGCAAGACACTCTACGACAAATTGTGGGACGCCCACCTCGTGGCCGAACGCGAGGACGGCTCCGCGTTGATTTACATTGATCGTCAGATTATCCACGAAGTGACCTCGCCACAGGCCTTCGAAGGGCTGCGCCTGGCGGGTCGTCAGCCGTGGCGATCCGGCGCATCGGTGGCGACCATCGACCACAACGTGCCGACCACGCCGTTTAACAATGCCTCGGACATCGTCGACGACACCTCCCGCATCCAGGTGCAGACGTTGCAGGACAACACCCGCCAATTCGGCATCACCGAATACGGCATCGGCGATGTGCGCCAGGGCATCGTGCATGTCATGGCGCCGGAGCAGGGCGCGGTGCTGCCCGGCATGACGGTGGTGTGCGGCGATTCCCACACCTCCACCAACGGCGCCCTGGGCTGTCTCGCCCACGGCATCGGCACCAGTGAAGTGGAGCATGTGCTCGCCACCCAGACCCTGGTGGCGCAGAAGATGAAGAACATGCAGGTGCGCGTGGAAGGCGACCTGGGCCCGGGCGTTACCGCCAAGGATGTCGTGCTGCACATTATCGGTGTGATCGGTACCGCCGGCGGCAACGGCCACGCCATTGAGTTCGCCGGCAGCGCGATCCGCTCCCTGAGCCTGGAAGGGCGCATGACGGTGTGCAACATGTCCATCGAGGCGGGTGCCCGCGCCGGCATGGTGGCGGTGGACGACACCACCATCGATT
>JBFJUC010000308.1:0-3151 GCA_041624875.1 Alcanivorax sp. | reverse complement strand
CTCGCTACCTAAGAGCCCAGATCCCTGCAGGCGACAGCCGCCCTTGCACAGGGCCGCCCAATCCAGGACAGATAATAGTGTAACCTTCGACCTTACCGCTTTATTGCAAGCCTTGTCACTATTCAGCACAGTCGCGGTTTTCCGGCGAGATTCGCTGTTGGCGCGGCTTGCGAAGCGGGGGCGTTCCCTTGCCCGCGCACGCATTGCGTGGCGAAACCACGGGATTATAACCACACCCAGGCCACAGGAAAGGGGTTTTTCTTGAAGCGTCCAATCTTGTCTCATCTTGCCGAACAGGCGCCGCCGTTTCACGTCATGGCATTGCTGGAGCGGGGCCAGGCCCTGGAGGCCGCCGGCCATGACATTCTGCACCTGGAAGTGGGCGAGCCGGATTTTCCCTGTGCCGCCCCGATTATGGACGCGGCGCGGCGTGCCCTGGACCAGGGGCAGACTCGTTACACGCCCGCCGCCGGGCTGCCCGCGCTGCGCGAGGCCATTGCCGAGGACTACCGCCAGCGGCTTGGCGCGCCGGTGAACGCGGCGCAGGTGGTGGTCACCCCGGGTGCCTCCGGGGCGATACAACTGGTCATGGGCGCCTTGTTGAACGCCGGTGATGAGGTGTTGTTGTGTGACCCGGGCTACCCCTGCAACCGCCAGTTCGTCACCCTGTTTGGCGGCGTTCCCCGCCCTTTGCCTTTGCAATCGGAACACGGCTTCCGGCTGACCGCCGAAGCCTTGGAAGGCGCCTGGACCGATCAGACCCGGGTGGCGATGGTGGCCAGCCCGGACAACCCCACCGGCAACCGTACCGACGGCGCCGAACTGGCGCGCCTGGCGCGGGATTGCACCGCACGCGGCGGCACCCTGGTGGTGGACGAGATTTATCAGGGGTTGTGTTATGGCGCGCCGGCGGACACGGTGCTGCGCCACAGCCAAGACGCCGTGGTGATCAACAGCTTCAGCAAGTACTTCGGCATGACCGGCTGGCGGCTGGGCTGGCTGGTGGCCCCGCAAGCCTGGGTGCCGGCCATCGAGCGGCTGGCGCAGAACTGGTTTCTGGCCCCGGCCACGGTGGCCCAGCACGCCGCCCTGGCTGCCTTCGGCGAGGAAAGTCTGGCAATCGCGGAGCAGCGCCGACAGCTCCTCGACCGGCGCCGCACCCTGCTGATGGAGGCCCTGCCCGGCATGGGCCTGCCGGTGGTGGGCGGCGCCGAGGGCGCTTTCTATCTCTATCTGGATGTGAGTGCTTACACCGACGACAGCTTCGCGTTTTGCCGGGACCTGCTGGAACGCACCGGGGTGGCGCTGACGCCGGGTCTGGATTTCGGCGACCACCATGGTCCCGAACGCTACCTGCGACTCGCCTACACCTGCGAGGAAAGCCGCTTGCATGAGGCTCTTAAGCGGCTGCGCGCCTACCTGGAGGCACTGTGAACTTTGACCCTCCTCTGCGCGAGGTGACGCTGCTGCGCCGCTATAAACGCTTTCTCGCCGACGTGCGGTTGGCCGACGGCAGCGAGATCACGGTGCACTGTCCGAACACCGGTTCGATGAAAAACTGCGTGCTGCCGGGTCAGGAACAGGCGGCGCTGATCTCCGACAGCGGCAACCCCAAGCGCAAGTACCGCCATACCCTGGAAGCGGTGCGTGTGGCGCATGGTCACTGGGCGGGGGTGAATACCGGCCGCACTAATGCCTTGGTGGCCGAGGCGCTGAGCGCCGGCCGCATCGACGACCTGTCACCGGCGGACGGCGTGGAGCGCGAAGTGACCTTCGCGGAGAGCCGTTTTGACCTGGCGTTGGGCGAGCGCGAGGCGCCGCACACCTTTATTGAGGTCAAGAACGTGACCCTTGGGCCGGCGCCGGGCGAGCCGGACAGTGGTGATATTCGGTTTCCCGATTCGGTCACCGAGCGCGGGCAAAAACATCTGCGCACCCTGATGAGCGCCGCCCGGGAGGGGCATCGGGCGGTGTTGTTCTTCTGTGTCCAGCACGGTGGCGCCCGTTCCGCCGGGCCCGCCGACGACGTGGACCCGGTTTACGGTCAACTGCTGCGCGAGGCGGCGCGCTCCGGCGTGGAAATCCTCGCCTGGCGCACGCGGATGAGCCCCGGGGAATTCGTGCTGGACGCGCCGGTGCCGGTGGTGCTGCCCTGAGCGGTGGTCAATGCTCGAGCAGGCGCTGCATGGTGGCCAGCTCCTGCTCGAGATCGTTGATGTGGTCCTGCCAGTAGCGCGGTGAGTCGAACCAGGGGAACGCCAGTGGGAACGCCGGATCGTCCCAACGCTGTGCCAGCCAGGCGCTGTGGCGCAACATGCGCCGTGCGCGCAACGGTTCGATCAGCCGGCGCTGCTCCCAGGGAAACGGCAGGAAGGTCTCGTAGCCCTCCGACAGGGTGCGCAGTTGCTGGTTGTTCTCCTCCGCATCGCCGGAGAGCAGCATCCACAGATCCTGCATGGCGGGGCCGCGCACGCTGTCGTCCAGATCGACAAAGTGGGGTAGGTCGTCGCGCCACAGAATATTGCCGGTATGGCAATCGCCGTGCACGTTGATCGCCTGCCAGTTGACGCTCTCCAGCCGTTGTTCCATCGCTTCGATCAGCGCTTCGCCCAGGTCCCGGTAGCGCCCTGAAAAGTTGGGGTCGACCACGCCTTGATTGACGTAGTCCACCGCGGCCCGGCAGTCGGCGGTGATGTCGATGGCCGGACGGGTCTGGAAGGGGCGGTCGTTACCGGCCGCATGCCAGCGGGCCAGGGTACGGCCTAGCACCAGCAGATGGTCGGTGTTGTCCAGTTCCGGGGCGTGGCCGCCCTGGCGCGGAAACACCGTGAAGCGAAAGTCGGCGTGGTAGAACAGGGTCTCGCCCCGGTCGTTGGCCAGGGGCGCCACCACCGGCAATTCCTGTTCGCGCAGGAAACGGCTGAAGGCGTGCTCCTCGAGAATCTGGGCGTCGCTCCAGCGCTGTGGCCGGTAGAACTTCACCACCACCGGCGCGCTGTCTTCCAGGCCAACCTGATACACCCGGTTCTCGAAACTGTTGAGCCCCATCAAGCGGCCGTCGGTGACAAAGCCGGCGCTGTCCACGGCGTCAAGAATCACGTCCGGGGTGAGGGCGTCGAACGGATGGGTGGAGCCTTCCTGGTCGGTCATT
>JBFJUC010000307.1:0-3159 GCA_041624875.1 Alcanivorax sp. | reverse complement strand
GGCCCTGCTCAGCCAGTGCGACCGCATGGCCTACTGGTACAACCCCAAGGGCCAGATGACCCCCGACCAGGCGCTCGAGCAGGTCAGTATTCTGATTCGTCGGATGCTGGGCACCGCCGCGTAACCCCTGTGTGGGGCCGGCTTTTGTGGGGGCGGCGCCTTGTGGGAGCGGGCCTCGCCCGCGAAAGGGAGCGAAGCTCCCGGCAAGCCGCTAAAACTCCCGACGGAACTCATAGTGGGATCGACGAGTCCCCTCCAAACCACAATCAGCCGCCAGCAAATCAACACCATCAATGACCATGGCACGGTCTGCTATCTGAAGCGCGGAAAAGCACTTGTCGCGATACTCTTCGGACCCCTGAAATTTCACCAGCGCCTTCCGAAGCGGCTCCCTCACGGGATAAGCCGCTTCAGCCTTGCACATGGCTTCGTCTGACTTACCTTCATGCAGCCTCAACACCGCAAGATCGATCAGGTCCCGTGACTCGATGCTTGGATCGGCCCAACGATCCGCGTTGGCAAGCAGCTTCTCGGCTTGGCGATCCACTTTAGCCAAGCAGGGAACGTCCAACCACGTGGGGTATTCAGGTGCCGCTAACGCGATCCTGGCCTCCGCCACGATTTCAAATTTGATAGGCGTATCATCAACTATTACCAAGAAACGAACGCCATACTGATTGGCGGTCAGCGATCTGGGAAAAGTGAAAGAGGAAGTTTGGGAAAACAAAACGGCGGGATCGGAAGCCGCGGTTACTTGGCGTAGTCGCTTGTAACCCGCCCCGATCGGACAAAGAAAATCGACGTCCTTGCTCCAACGATATTCGCCATGGAGCAGGGAAATCCAGGTACCACCACCAAAGTGGGCACCGATATCGCGAAATAAAACGGTATCCAGCGAGTTGAGAATACGGTGGATCTTGTTGTGATGCTCGTACTTAAACATCAACTTGGAGCCAGGAGCCCTTGGCGATAGCCAACTCACGCACGAACACTTTTTCCTGGCCTTCCAGATCGGCCAAAGTACCGCGATAGTCCCAGCCGCGCTCGTAGCGGTTAAGCATCTCGTCAATGGTCAGAGCGTGCACATCAGCCAAATCCCAACATACCGCCGTCAAAAACGGCAGCTGTTCCGGAATATGGTAATCATTGCGCTGATGCATTTCTCTCAACCCACTCATTTCAACGGTTTCTAGCTTACCGGAAGCATGTCTCGACATTCAATTACCACCGTTCGCGGCGGCTAGGACGGGCGGAAGATTCGCAGGTCCAGGCCGTCTATATGGCGGTAATGACGGTCGTTGGCGGTAAAGAGGGGTAAGCCGGCGTACTGGGCGCCGGCGGCAATCAAGGCATCCGCCATCTGCATGTTGTGGCTGAGCGCGTACTCCTCCACCAAGAACATGGCACGGGCGGAGATTTCTTCATTGACATGCAGAACCCGGGCATCCCAATACCGCAAAGCCTGACGCAGCAGCCGCAGCTCGCGGGTGTCTCTCAGCCCCTGCAGAAGCTCCATGTAGGTCACCGCAGACAGCCAGAAGCCCGGCGCACTGTCCAGCGCTTCGGCCGCCGCCGGGTCGCCACGCAAGTTCCAGATCAGGACATCCGTATCCACCAGCACGATCAAAACTCCCGGGGCTGGCGGAGTCGGCGCACATAGTCATCAACCGGCTCGTCCTGATCACGCCAAAGCCCGAACAGAGGATTCGATGCCGCCTCTCCGGATGTATCCCCGTAAGGAACCGGGTCACTCTCACGCACCTCATTAGCGCCGCCCAGGGGCATTAGGCGGGCACGGGGCTTCCCCCGGTAGGTGATGATGACCTCTTCCCCACGGTCGGTGGCCGCAATCAGCGTGCGGGTGTGCAGGCGTAGGTCTTTGGTAGTGGCTTCCATGGGAATTCTCCTTGTTACACTTCGGAGTGTAACAAATTGCAGGCCCGAGTCCAGGGCGAGATTGATTTTCACCCAAGGCGGTGCCATATTGGCACCATATTCAAACGAAGAGGTGTCGCATGACGACAGCAGCGACAGACCATGAAAAAGAGAAGCGGCTGGTGGCACGCGCCAAGCCCGAGATCCACCAACGGATTGCGGAAGCGGCGGAGCTGCAAGGCTCCACGGTCTCACAGTTCCTGCTGGACGCTGCCCTGGAGCGCGCCGCCGAGGTCACCGAGCGAGCCACACGGATCAGTGCAAGCCGCGGCGCCTTCGAGAACATGATGACGGCCCTGGACCAGCCGGCTCGCGAACTGCCCCGCCTGAAGCGGGCCGCACAACACTACAAGGACGTGGTGCATGACTCGGATCCGAAAGCAGCCACTTAGCAAGCAACACGACCGGGCCGGCTTCGACTGCGGGGTCGCGGAACTCAACACCTTTATTCAGAAGACCGCACGACGGCAGGACGAACGACACCTGGTGCGCACAACGGTGTTGGTCGATACCGACCAGCCGGAACGCATTCTGGCTTTCTACTCGACCGCGCCCTGCGAGATCGCGCCCCCGCCAGGCGTCACCGCCTGGAAGAACTACCCACATCCTGTGCCTTTTCTGAGAGTGGCGCGGCTAGCCACGCATCGGAGTGTGCAGGGCCAGGGATTCGGTGAGCTGGCGTTACTCTCCGCCATCGACGACGCGGCGACCATCTCCCGAACCTTCACCGCCATCGGTGGTTTGGTGGTGGATGCCAAGGATCAGCAGGCCGCTGCGTTCTATGAGAAATACGAATTCATCAGGATCGAAGAAAACGGGCTCCAGCTCTTCCTACCCATTCAAGATTGCATCTCGCTTATGGACGCGTAACAGGCACCAGCAGGCAGTGACCAGGCCCAGGTAGCCGGCCAGGCCGCGGGCATCGCGGAGCATGGACTGGGTGAGGCCGAAGCCGATAAAGGCGACCACCACCACCAGGCCGGCGACCGCCAGGGCCCGGGTGGTGGTGTCGGGGCGGCCACGCAGGGCGCGGGCGAACAACAGCAGGGGCACGCCGTACAGCATCAGCAAGGAGCCCAGGCCCACCAGGCCCCGGCGGGCGGCGGTGTCGATCAGATCGCTGTGAAGCTGGTCGTAGTAGCTCACCCCAGAGTGAAGGTCCCAGGCCGCCACCCAGTCGTCACGCCGCGCCTGCAGCCGCCCTTCCCCCCAGCCGAACAACGG